>CAZQWI010000006.1:0-19500 GCA_964596995.1 uncultured Pseudomonadales bacterium | reverse complement strand
TTACTCTATAAAACCTGCCCGTATGAATATGTGTATCCCGAATTTTTGAGCCACATCGAACCGATGGAAATTAGTCCAGATTTGATAAAAGGCAAAGTATTAATTATTGGTCATGGACCAGCTTTTCCTGAGAAAACTCTAGTTTGTTCGACTGAAACTAGATACCTGCAACTTAGACCAGAGATTGAAGCGATATATCTTTGTGACTCTGGCGATTTTTCAGATCCAAGTTTACATTTGGACATTTCATGTGTGAATACGATTTCTATGGATACTCTTCCAGAGTGTGAACAGAATACAGCCTACTGGGAGCCAGTTTCTAGTTATTATTTTCTTAAAAAGGCTCCAAAAAACTATTTTGATACAGTAATGATGTTTCGAGCTGTTGATACTGGCGCTCAAATAACTGAAAATGGAATGGTAACAATGGTGGCTCAACATCTGAGGGTTGGTGGATATGCAATTTTCTCTGGTGGGAGGTTTCCAGAAACTGTAGCAGATAACTTGTTTTTTCCACTAAAACTTATTAAATTGACAAACTTACCAAATTACAGTGATGGCTTTCCTTTTTCTAGAAACATGGGTGTAATTTTACAAAAGTGATTTTTTGTCTAATAAATATGTTATAAAGTTTACTCTTGTAAAGCTAGCCTATACCCAAAACAGTGAACCGTTTTAATCGGATCAAAGCCAGCCTGTTTTTCTAAATTTCTTCGCAGTTGGCTGATTTGAACATCAATATTGCAACGCTTAATCCACTCTTTTTGCCACACGTGGTTTGTTAGAATATTTCTGGTCACAACTCGAGGATGATAAATGAGTAAACACTCAAAAATAAACCGCTGTTTTCTGGGTAGGAAAATGGGTTTTTTATGAAAAAGGAGGTGATGAGAGTTGGGGTCAAACATAAAATGACCCTTTCCAGAAAAGTGAGTTTCTTCTCTTAAACACCCACGTCGAATTAACGCATTGATTCTGGCTAACAACTCCTTTTTCTTAAACGGCATTACTAAAGAATCATCTCCGCCACAGTTCAAGATTTGAGAAACCCTGTGATTAGAGTTAGTCTCGCCAATGGCGAGTATTGGAGTTTGAATGCCATGCAGTCGTATTTTTTTGATAATTCTTAATCCAGCAAAACTGTTGTTGATGAGAGCAATAATGATTAATTGGAAAAAATTAGTTGTTGCTAACTCAAGTCCTTGTCTGTAATTTGTAATGTGATCGACTAAATAATGAGAATCCAAAGCTTGTTTGGTTTTTGAAAGAGAGTTGCCTGTGGTGCCTATCATCAACAATCGCATAACTATCAAGTCCAATTGAGTAAGATTGCTAAGAAGATGATTATCTTTGCTATTTTTTTATCAACAAGAATTGTTTGTACCAAATAAATCATAAAAAAAACTTAAGAAAAATGCCAGTTTATGATGTTGATGTAGGTAATTAGATACTAAACCACAATTAGCTCTGCTTATTTCTTGCGAGCTTACTTCTTAACTAAACATAAATTAGCGAATTTGTTAGAATAGAGTACTTAACCATATGATAAATCTTTTTCTAATCCATCCACTTTTGTTTTTAATAATTTTTCCAGGAGTTTTACTAACAATCGCTTTGCATGAGTATGCTCACTGTTGGGCTGCAGATAAATTAGGAGACCCTACTCCCAGAGTAAAAGGGAGGTTAACTCTAGATCCGAGAGTGCATTTAGACCCAATTGGAGTAGTGGCTATCTTATTAACTCGTTTTGGGTGGGGAAAAGCTGCGCCATATGATCCATACAATCTCAAAGATCCTGTCAGAGATACCGCTTTGATTGCAGCTTCAGGAGCATTAGTTAACTTTTTAATCGCTTGGTTATTGACTATTATTACAAGAGTGTTTTCTTTGCCTGAATTATGGTTGATGGCTTTGGCTCAACTGGCTGCGATTAATGTTTATTTAGCTTTATTTAATCTTATTCCCGTTAAGCCACTTGATGGCTCGAAAGTATTGTTTGCTTTGTTGCCAAAAGAGATGGCTATGGAGTACGAACAGATAATGGATAAGTTTGGCATGATGATACTGTTGCTGTTAATCATTCCGTTTGCTGGGGGTCAAGCACCAGCTGTTCAACTAATTACTCCTATTGCGGATTTTTTCTTAAACTTGATGTTTTAATTTTTGTCGTTAACCAAGAGTGGAAAAAAGCATATGAGTGAATCAGGACAGCAAAAATTCATTGGAGTTCCAGATGAAGAATCTCAAGCAATTTTTCAACGGTTTTTTCCAATTGATTGTCCTAGAAAATCTAGTGCTATCTGGAAAGAAGTTCAGGAAAAAATGTTTTCACTTTACAGATCTCTCTTGACAGAATATGAGGAAAAAGGTCTTGAAGTTGAGAATATTGAAGAAAATATTCCCAGAGTTCTTCCTAATTCAGAACATGATCTTTATGGGCATGTGGCTTATATATTAAAAATTGTTGACAAAGTTTTAGAAAGTGTTGGTGCCGATGATCAAATTGATACAATTTTTTTCATCGATAAAAGTGGCAGGATTGTGGCATACCTATTCAAGGCGATGTGGAATGATTTACGGAAGATGGGGTTAATAGATAATTCTATTCAATGTCCAAGAATAAGATTTGTAAATGATGGATGTGATAGTGGGGGGCAAAAAAACAAGACTGCTAGAGCTGAAGCGGCTGATTACATAAAACAAGCAGCTAATAAGGGAGGGATATTAGTTGTAGATGAAATAATCTCTTCTGGGACAACTATCAAATCGGTGCTAAGAGTCTTTGAACATGCCAACGTAAAGACATTTGGTGGACTATCTGCTTATCCTTATACTCCTCTTTGGTATTTTGCGAACAAAGGGCAAAAGGGGGTACGAGAAGTTTCAATCAATAGTATAACCTATGAAGTTCTTGATAAATTACCCTTAGAAGATTTTCAATTTCTTAGAAAGATTGTCTACTTATTAATAGAATCTGGTGTGTTTACAGAGGTTATGACTCTTTTGATTCAGATTCATCCAGATAGAGTTGAGAAAGTAAATAATATGCTTTGTCAAAAATCAATTTCGCTTTCAGCGGAGGAGATTAGAAGAATGGCAAAAATAATTAGTGAGATTAAATTCGAGCTCATGGACGCAGCTCTCTCTAGAGCGGAAAGATTGAGCTATGCAGTAGAACAACTTTTTTTATATTTTAAGTATCATGCTGGGTACTTGGTGCAACCACTCAAATTAGCAAAAGAGAGACGAACTGGCTATTTATATAGAAGGGTCTTAAGAGAGATGGTCAAGCAGTCCACTAAGCATTTCTATCAAACTCAAGAAAAAGAGGATCAAGTATCTCCAGATAATGATGGTTTTACTGAAGATAGTGAACGAGAGATGATGATACAAACAGGGGGGAAGTTGGCAAGGTTGCTAAAGAGGATCCAAAATATATTTAGTTAAACAATAGTTGTTTAACACTTACTCCTATTTACATCTAAAAACTTGGATGATACAATCTCTCAGTTATGAAAAGCTATGACCTCAAATATCCATCAGTGGCAAGCATTGGACACAATGTTTCTCACGCTAAAAATAGAACCTCTCGTACTTTTAAGAGGAACTTACACACCGTGACTTTAATGGTTAATGGCGTTCGAAAACGTTACAAAGTTCCTACCAAAGTTTTGCGTGTGATGAAAAAACAGGGAGTAACTACTCATTGGAAAAATCCTCAGGACGATTCAAAAGCGTCCGCTTAATATTTTTTCTTAATCTATTACGGCGTTTTTTACCTGATTCCACTCAGAAATTTTTTGGCCTTCAATTTTTACTTGAGCAAGAGCGAGTTTTTTTTCTTGATTATTTGTCGATACCTTGCAATCAAGAATCTGCATTCGTTTTTCTCCTTTGCTAGTAGGAATGGTTGTCCAGAGTAATGGCCAAGGTTGGAAAGCTCTGCAAGCACGAGCAATCACTTTAGGCCAAAGATCAGTAGGAGATTGCTGAAGTATGCTTCTCAGGAGAGATTTTTCTTCTAAAAAGTCGCAATTTGTCAATTTTTGTTTGTTATTTTGTAAATTTGATAATAAGTCCCAACTTACAAAAGCATCTTTTTTTAAAATTTTTCTGGCAAAGGGCGTGGGTGAGATTATTGGTTGTGAAACTTCTTGTTCAGGATTTTGTTTATATTGAATAATCCAATCAGCTATGTGATCACGAACAATCATAAAGCTGTTGTGATAATACTCCTCACTATTCCAGTTTTCGTCAACTGAAAACTCAACTTGATTAATAACTGGTCCAGCATCAAGTTCTGAGGTGATTCTGATTAAAGAGACTGCTGACTGTTTTTCTCCATAAAGAATGGCAAACTGTCCCGGTGAACTGCCACGCCATTTGGGTAGAGCAGATGGATGTATGTTTATTGGGGCGAGTTTAGGAAAATCTAAGAGCCAGTCTGGAATAAAGTATCCAAAATCGACAACAAGCAAATAATCTGGTTGAACAATGTTTGAATCAAATTTTTCGATTTTTTTATCAATCAGCTCAAATCTTACAGAATTTTCTATCGACCACTGATGAAGGGGATTAGTGACTTTTTCTTGCTTTCTACCTACTTTTTTAGGAGAAGGAGTTAAGATCCAGCAGATGTTAAATCTAGAATCATTGGCGAGAGCTTGAGTAACCATTAAGCTGTGCTTGGTGCTGCCGGCCACAGCTACTTGAACTTTTGGCAAATTCATTTTTTCTTAAAAAGATTTTAATAACTCTTTGTCTTCAAAGGGGATGAGTTGATCATTTTCAACAAGATAAATTGGCAGATTATGCTTGAGTACGTGATCAGTAAACAGAATTCCATTTAAATGATCAATTTCATGCTGAACAATTCTAGCTTTATAGTCTTTAAAAAGTTGTTTATGAGTAACTAATTTGCTATCTTCAACTATTTGGTATTCCATTTCTACCCAACTCCATCTAGGAACTGCTCCAAAAAATCTTGGAACCGATAAACATCCCTCTAAATCAGGCTTTTTTGGTTTTCTACCCAAAACTAAATCATTGCTGTGAGCAATAATTTTGGGATTAAAAAATACTTGAACAGAACCGGCTTTCTTTTTATTTTTATCTGGTCTATAAGCAAATCCGCTAATTGACTTATTAATTTGAGGGAAAGCCAAACCCACTCCTTCGGGATCTTTTTCAAGGATTAGACTATCAATTAACAACTTAATATTTTGTAGCAGTTTTTTGTCTACTTTATTGACAGGTTTAGCTACTTTTCTTAATGTTGGATGGGGTGCAGTGATAACATTCATATCGGTATTATACCTCAATAGATATGTTAAAAGTTAAAAGTTTGGATATCTTTCTCTCAACGTCATTTAAAGATAGATGCTCTAAATCAATGTTTGTTTGTTGATTGAGCTGTTTTTCTAGTTTGTTTGACCAATTTAACCAATTTGAGAAAGTTGATTTATCATTCCACCGTTGATTTCGGTGGGAATATCTTTCTCTAAGATTTTCAACTCTTTTTTTGAGAGGCACAATACCCCAAGGAGCTACTCTGAGATCTGCATAAAAAACAATCTTTTCGTTCCAGTTCTCTGAATCAAGAAGTGTGGGTAAGTAATCAAAAGAGTGATTAGTGAGAAGTTGGATGATATCCTCGCTTACACCGATTTCTTTCAAAATAGAAATGTTTGCAATATCGGCGTTATTGCCATAAAGAGCAATCATCTTTTTTTGGATGGGTAGGAGTTTTTCAAGTTCACTATGAGAATAGATTTTTTTTGCTTCGTTTGAGTGAAGCTCAAACTTGATCATATTGCCAATGTCATGGAGTAATAAAACAGAGGTTATGTTTTCCTGATTAATATTTGGTCCAGTCCAGTTCTCAATAGTCTCTACTCCGACTTGAGCTACCCACAACATATGCCTGGCTAAATTTTCTGGAATATTAAATCTTTGATAAATTTGGTTTACTGAGATCTTTTTTTTCATTGTGTAGGGAATTTTAACACTCCAACTGGTTAATTTTTTGTTTGAGATTTTGGTCGTTGGGAATAATATTCTTTAAGATATATTGGTACTGTTCTTTTGCATGCGAACAGTTGCCGTTTTCTTCATATATTTCCCCAAGTTTATAACGAGCTTCATGATAATTTGGTTTAAGTTCGATTGCTTTAAGAATTGTTTCTATAGCTTTCTCTTGCTTACCCATCGATAGCTCAATTCTTCCTTGATGAAAAACTAATTTGGGATGGGTTGGCGCCATCTTTTGAGCTACTTGTAATGTTTCATGAGCATTTTCAAGGTGGGAAACATCGATTAGAGCTAATTTTGAAAAGATACTAGCTCGAGTTTGGTAAAAGTTTAGATGTTTTGGATTAAGTTCAACTGTTTTATTACTTGTTTTGGTGGCTAACTCAGCAAACTCTTGTGCCAACTCCAGATTATCAAGTTGTACAAACTCCACAGCAATTGAGGCGTAGGTATTTGCCAGCTCATCATAAAAAAGAGCTTCCTTGGGAGAGAGAAGGATAGCTCTTTGCAGGTAATCGACTCCAGATTGATACTCTGAAGCTTGAACCAAAGATTTGCCTTTTACATAAAAAAAGTCAGCTTGCCAAATGCTAGCAATTGTAATCAGTGAGTGGAAGGTAATTAACGACAAACAAATCAGGGTTAAGGATTGAAAAAGAGTTGGTTTTTGAGAGAGAGTGGTTTTTTCTGATGACATTGGAAGAGAAAGTATTGCTAAATAGGCAAATAAAAGATAATTTAGCGCACCAATCATCACCGTTGAAAACCCAAAGAAATTAGTAATATTGATTGAGCTGATACTTAAAACAATGGTAAAAATCTCAGCTTGTTTTTGTTGATCATTTTTGTTTTTTTTCAATAACTTAATAACCAATAAATAGGTTGTAACTTGAACTGCCAAATAAGAAAAAACCCCCACCATTCCGGTATTAGCTAAAATATTAAGTAGTTCGTTGTGAGCCTTGTTATACAAAAAATCCCACTCTGACAAAATATTGTGCTCTATTGGTCTATCAAGATAATAGCTATAGGCAAAGGTTTCTGGACCGGAACCGAAAACTGGATATCGTTGCCAGATTTTTATTGCTCCTTTCCATACTACTAGACGTATATTTTCCGAAGGGGTGATTAATATTCCCTGATTCATAGTGTTGTCAGCAGACGTTTTTTGAGAAAGGAATTTTTCCTTGATTAATCCGACTGTTTTATTGTTGTTTGGCGTGGTCAATAACAAAAAGGAAACACCAATTAACAGCAATGTGATTGTTACTAGGATTTTGGGTAACATCCTTATTATTTTTTGTTTTTGTTCACTTATTTTTGAAAAAAAAGAAATACTGGATTTTTTAAATAAAAAAACTGCAAACAAACAAACCGAGATCATCATCGCTAAAATTCCAGAACGTGATTGTGTAAATAGTATGGCAATAAATATGACTATTAAGCTAAAAAGCCAAAACTGTTTTTGAGTTTTTTTACTAATCAGTCGGAGTGATTTGATTGGGAAAAGATAATAATAAATTGAGAAAGGAAAAAGTGTAGTTAAATAAGCAGCTAACCAGTTGGGTTGTCCAAAAGTAGCAAATACCCTTGATTGCACATCTTGTACCCAACAACTAACATCAAACTTTTGTCTTAAAATAATACAACTAGGAGAAACTCCAAGTTTTTCGGGAAGAGCATATAAACTAACTAAGATTGATGATATTAAGGCTGATCTGAGCAAAGCTCTGATCTGGAGAAGGTCAAAATTGTTAACGATTGCCAAAAAAAGAAGAGAATAGGCGATGGTTGATAAAAGTCCTCCATGAAATCTGGTGTAATAACCCAAAAACGATGTTCTTGAGTGGATAGAAAAAATTGTGGAGACAATTTGACTCAATAAAAATAGAAAAATAGGAATGTTAAGCGGATTTTTTTTAAACTGTACTTTTTTTTCCAGAATTATTTTTGCAAACCAAAGAAAAACCAGAAGAATGGTAAAGATGTAGATAACCAACATCTTGTTGAACTCAAACAGCTCTTCATTAACACTGGTAAAAGCAAACGGAGTAACAACTACCATCAAATTTACTACAAAAAACATCAGTCTTCTGATTATTGGAGTAAGATTTTTCATCATCCAGATTGTATCTCAATGATTAGATATTGTCAGCTGAGTTGGAACTGTTATTAAGATAAGTTATAAAGAAGGGGTTGAGTCTTGTGCTGATCTTTAATTATGATTTATAGTAGGTAAGTTAATATTTCGTTATTACTATTACTATTTTTGTTCAATCTCCATGAATACAAATAATTATCTTCACCAGCCCATCAACACAAGTGTTAACAATGATACTCAGCCAACTCAATCTGTTTTTGGCCAACATTCTCAACCAGATGAACAGAGGGGTGTTAAATTTAAAAGAAATCAAGGAGATTTTTCTAGGAATAAATCAAAACTTTTTTTGGGTGGATTGGTTCTTTCTCTATTTATGGTTGCCGGTGGGGTTGCTTATCATTTATCTCAACAAGCTGGAATTGGTGAAATCAGACAACAGGCTAGTGTTGGGACTGAGGGTTGGATTGCTTTTTCAGCTAAAACAGCTACTGGGACTACTCAAATATTTTCAATGAAAGAGGATAACGGTGATTTTCGAGTGCTTTCATCAGAAATTAATGGAGAGTCAGCAAAACATGTATCTTTTTCTCCAGATGGAAGTAAGGTTGTTTATACTTCAAATAAATCTGGATCGTGGAATATTTTTATGATGGATGCTGACGGAGGAAATGAAGAACAGTTAACAACCGATGGATCAGCTTTTTACCCCAGTTTTTCTGAAGATGGCGATAAGGTTGTATATGTGTTTGAGTCGTCAATAGGTCCGGTTAAAACTTCACAGATTCGTGTCAAAAATATAGGGGGATCAATCACTCCTCTAACTGACTGGATTCAGGCTACTGTTAATAATCCTCTTTTGGTTTTGGGGGGGAGCAAACTGATATTTTCCTCTTCTCATGTAGGAGGAGTGTTTCAAATTTTTTCTCGCGATATTGGTGTTGAAAATTCTGGTATTAATCAATTAACAACAACTGGAGGAAAACATCCTTCAATGCTTGATAATAATACAATCTTGTTTGTTTCAAGTAGTAATGGGGTAGATCAAATCTTTTCAATGGGAGTTAATGGTGAAAATGTTACACAATTGACCTTTGATACAACCTCTCACTATGCTTATCCAGTAGTTTCTCCTGACGGCACACATATAGCCTATGTTGCTTGGGATGTTGGAGTGGTTCTTCCAACGGTTGCCCCAACGGCTTTGCCAACAGTAGCTCCAACAGTTATCCCAACAACCGCGCCTACACCCACAGATTCTCCTTGGTGTATTACTAGAGGTGAAGAATGTTATAATGGATATGCTGAAGGCACTTGCTGTTCTGGGTTATACTGCAGCCATGATACTGATAACTGCGAATGCATCGATCCAGATAATTGTCCAGCTGTTCCGACCACTGCTCCAACAAACGTTCCGACTGTTGTCCCCACAACTCTTCCAACTACCGCACCCACCTCGATTCCATTTTTAACAGAAACTCCTTCTTGCTGTCATGGAATACCTGAGGGTGATTGTATAGGAGGATATCCCTGGGTTTGCAATGAATCTACCTGTCAATGGGTTTGTGATGAGGGTGGGGATGTTATGGGAGTTAACACGGCTGATTACCAAATAATTATTGAGAACTTAAGTACTGGTGAAGCATGGGAGTTTTCTCGACCTCATGCGTGGCAGGATGAGTATGTTGATAGTGATGTGACGATGTTATCTCCAGGTGCGTGGGTAGTTCCAAATTTTGTGGCTCCTTCAGTAGTTCCTGAGGTTTCAGTTTTGCCAACAGTTGCCGCAACTCCGCTTCCAACCTCCTTACCAACAGTAGCGCCAACAACTCCTGTTTTGACAGTAACCCCACCTTTAAATTTTGAAGACGTGGATCAGAGAGGCGATGTCAGTCTTACCTTAGAGATATCATTCGAAAATATTCCCTACTGCGAAGGAGAGGTTTGTCACCATCCTCTCAATACTCATCCAGTCTTCTCCGGAGGTGATCGCAAAATAACGGCTAGGGTATCTATTCTTCATGCTGCCATGGGTCTGAGTGAGCAAGAGACTGATTTTTATTATGATGAAGCTACTAGAAAATTTGTTAATACTACACCCTTGGTTTTTGAGGATATTTTAACTGGGCCGTATATAGTATTTGTCAAAGGGCCCATGCACTTAGCTACCAAGTTTTGTTATCATGGCGAGAGTGCCTCTAATCCTTGTGCTTTTTCTGATTTAATTAATGCCAACAACTTATATCCCGAAGGCATTCCTGATTTTATCCTTCTCCATTCTGGAGGAGTATCTTTAGATTTATCAGCAAAACCAATTATTGTTGGTGACTTACCAATCTCTGGAGAAGCTCAGAATACTCAAGATGGAAAAGTCAATGTTTTTGATTATTCATACATGCTTTCGTGTTTGGGAAACAATAGTAGAACCGAATCCTGTCTTACCAGAGCAGACGTGGATTATTCAGGACAGGTTAATAATATTGATTTGGGCCTTCTTAGAAAGGCACTTGTCGAGGCTGTAGACGAAACATAAAATATCAACTTCGGTGTTTTCTATGTTTCTTCCCACAACATTAAAATTTTCTGGTATATTATTTATTGAGTCAAGTTTTTCAGTGAGGTTTTTGTTATCACTGCACTTGAAAAAAATTATTAATAAAAAAATCTGCCTATGTTTACTCAAGACGACAACCAGCAAGTAGTTTTACCAACATCTGATGATTCTCAAGTTCAGTCTGGAGGGGTTCAACCAGTTGAACCAAAAATAGAGGACACTATTAGTTCCTACGAACCTCCTCAAGACACCGTTAAGAGTTCTCAGCCAGACACTCAACAACAATCATCGGTTCAAAACTCAAGAACAGTCGAAGAGAATTTAGCTGAACTTGAAAAAATCGTTTCTTCTCTCGGAGATGAACCAAATAATCAGTCACCAACTAATCCTAGTGTAATGGATGATCAAGGGGCTCAATTGAATAGTCAGCCTAATAATTCTCAAAATGATAATGCTCCATCTACCGTAACTGAAACATCAGAAGCTTTAGCTGATCAAAATATCTTTTTTTTGTTAGGAGCTGAGAGAAGTTCTGTGCAAGAACAAGAGGAATTTTTAAATGAGCTTCAGGCGACCATTTGGGAGGATTTTGTGCTTAATGATATGGGCCTATTATTGACTACACAAGAAAAAGAAAAAGCTGATGAAATATCTAACAACTCAGCTCTGACTGAGTTGCAAAAACAAGAGCAGTTGCTGGATTATCTTGACGGCTTAATTCCAGACCTGGAAACAATTATGTTAGAGAAGGCTTTGGAGTTGAAACAAGATATGGTTAAAGAGAGAATAGTATCATTAAAAGAAGAAAGTCTGAACGATCATCAAAAACAAAGCAAAATCCAAGAGGTAGAATCACTTCTGAGTCAGGGGAGGTGGTACTCTGCCGGAAATTTGTTAAATCAAATTGATCAATAATTTTTAAGTTCTTACTCGCTTTTGTCTGAGCTGTGATACCATAGTTATGGGTGTGGTATAGTTATTTTTTTAGATTTCAGTCACAACTCAAATGAAAATGAAAAATTTTAATCTTCTTGATTCTAGATTTTTTTCAAGAATTTTGTATCCGGGATATACATCTCTATATTTTGATTTTGGGAGTCTCTATACACGAGTAGCAACCTCAGAAAAAATGCTAATTAATCAACCGACGTGTTATGTGAGCGAAAAAAGTTCAAAAACTGTTATAACCATCGGAAAGCAAGCCCTAGAGAATTTTGGGAAGTCTTCTGCTAATACTCAAATAGTTTTTCCAATATATAAAGGCACAATTTTTGATTCAGAAAAGTTTGAGCAGTATTTAGAGGCTTTACTAACTCAAATAAAAAACCAGCTTTCTTGGAAAATATTTACAAAGATAGAAGTGGTTTGCTATGTATCTCACTCAGCTACTTTTCTTGATAAACAGTTATTCGTTGAGGCATTTGAAAATAAAGGAATTAATCAAGTTAAAATTGAGGATAAGTCTAAGGCAATCTTGAAAAGTTGGGTAAACACTCAAAATAAACACACTCAAAAAACGAGTGGGAAAAATGCAGTAAGCGACTCTGATCAAGGCGTGGTAGCAATTCTTGATATTGGAGATCAACAGAGCGAACTTGTTATTGGTTCTTTGGGAGAAATTATTCTTTCTACTACAATTGAGTTTGGTGGTGGGCAGATAACTCAAGCAATTATCGAGTATTTAAAAACTCATCATGAAATTCAAATTAGTCAATCTCAAGCAATCAGTATTAAACATCATCTCCAGAGTTACTCTGAGGAAAAAGCTACTGAATTAGTTGGCGAAAAAAACAATAAATCTGCTACCAAAAGCCAGAAAAATTCAACGATTAATGTTCGGGGAGTTGAGTTGTCGGAGGGATTGGTAGTAACAAAAAAAATTCAAGTTGAGTCAATAAGGAAAGTTATTGTCGAACAGCTAGAGATGCTTTCAACAAGTTTAAAAAAAAGTCTGTTGAGAATGAACTCTCAACAACTTGTATTAGCTTTAGAAAATGGACTGGTATTAATGGGTGGAGGAAGTTTGCTAGCGGGAATTGACGATTACTTGTCTGAAGAAATGGGATTGTGTGTCTATCAATCACCTAGCCCATATAGCATTTTAGGAAATAACTTTCTTCTTAACTAAACATAAATTTGCGAATTTATTCGATGAACATAAACTGGTCAACAGTATTTATTTCAAGGGAATCAAAGCTAAAGGCGATGGAGTTTGGTTTGATTTTATTATCTATCATTGTCACTGCCATTTTTCAGTTTTCTGGATTTTCCTTGGTTTTGCTTAATTCAGGCCACAGATTACTTTCTCCATTTTTGAAGATAAATGTTCAGTTGGTATCAAAAATGTACAATATAAAAGATGTTTTTCATCAACAGCAACAGTTAATTCGTCGAGTACAAGATCTCGAAATTCGACTTAGTCAATCTCAGGCAAGACTGGGAGATCTCGACCAACTCTCTCAAGAAAATGAGGAACTTCGTCAACTACTGAATAGCTCCAATAGGTCTTTGCGAAAAATAATACTAACTAGACCAATTTTGTCATATGCCCAACCAACAGTGAGCATTTCAGTCGATGAAGAAGTTGCTATAGGATCGGCAGTTTTAATAAAAGATACTCTCGTTGGACAGATCAAAGATGTGAAGCAAGGAACAGCTTCAGTAGATCTACTGTGGCAAAATGATTCGAGTCCAGTTTTAGCTACAACAGAGGCTGGTGTTCAAGGTGTAATAGTTGGCGATGGTAAAAGAGTGATTTTTACTGAGGTACCCATAACCGACGAACTAGAGATTGGGCAGAGAGTTACAGCAACTGGTCAAAGAGGTATTGAAAAAGGTTTATACATAGGAGAGATACGTAGTCTCCAAACTGGAGCTTCTAGCGCAGTACAAACTGCAGTTATTGAACAACATGCATCATTTTATGAAGCTCAGCTAGTTGAAATCAGGTTATAAATCTTTATATATTTTAAGCAGTTAATTATTATGCTAAAAACAATAAAAACCATCATATTATTTTTAATAAAGCTGTTTGGATTAATCTATATTTTGAGCTTTGAAAGAGTAATAGGCTTACCTTTTATTTTTTCTTTACTTGGTCTGATTTGGCTTGATCAAACTAAAAAGATCTTTTATATAAAACCGATTTTATTACTTATCTTGAGTTTTTTATTAGCTGTGATGTATCAATCTGCGTGGATTGTCACAATCATTATTTGGTTTTTGTGTACAGTTTTAATTAATTTGGGCTCAAGGTTTATCAGAGTAAAAAAAAGGAGGTTTGTAATTGTAGTCATAATTCAAAACTTATTATGGCTTTGGTTGTTGGGTATTCCAGCAAGTTTAGTTTTACTTTTTCAGTTAGTGATTAGTTATGTTTTTGTGATAATTTGGCTTAAAATCTTTTCAAAATTCACTCAAAGATGAAAAAATCTTCTCATCTAGAAACTTCTCTATTTGATAAAAATGGGTTTGGCAGATATTTTTTAGTTGTTTTTGTATTAATAATGGTATTTGCGCTATTGGTTTTCAGACTATTCCATGTCCAAATTGTTGAGGGAGAGCGTTACTATCAAATGGCAGATGCTAATCGTCATTTTCGTCAACCGATACCTGCCCAACGAGGGGTTTTTTTAGATAGATATCATCGACCCTTTGTTAATAATATCAAGCAGTATTTTGAAAGTGAGGAAGACTTGCTGTTTCCCCAAAAAAAGCAGATTGATCATCAATCTGCTTTAAAATTGATTGCTGAAAATGATTGGAGTGTATCCTTTGAGTATAGACGACTATACAAATATCCTTGGTATTTGGCGCATGTAACTGGATATATTGGTCCAGTTATCCCTCAAGAATTAATTGATAATAAACAATTAAAAGTGAATGATCAAACTGGAAAAATGGGTTTAGAAAAAGAATATGATCAAGTTCTCCGTGGTAGAGATGGTTATCAGGTTTACGAGATTAACACCTTGGGAGAAAAACAGCAGCTTGTCTCAAAAACTGATCCGATTGCAGGAAATGATATTTTAACAAGTCTTGATCCATATCTCTCGAAAATAGCCTATGAGTCTTTGGGAGAGATGATGGGGGCTGTTGTTGTTCTTGATGCTGATACGGGTCAAGTTTTGGTTTTAGTTAATAAACCATCATTTAATCCCAATGATTTTAGTAATAGCTATTTAGATCAAACGCTCGAAACAGAGAGAAAATCAAATTTACAACAATATTTTCAAGATGAAAGAAGAGTCTTTTTTAACAGAGCCATCAGTGGTACATATCCCCCTGGATCAGTTTTTAAGTTAGTTACCTCAGTAGCGGGTTTAGAAACAAACGCATTTGATGAAAATCAGACTGTTCTTGATGAAGGAATCTTAAAGGTTGGTGACTATGAGTATCGAAATTGGCTCTATACTCAGCGAGGAGCTACCGATGGAGAGATTGCCTTGATTAGAGCCATAGCTAGAAGCAATGACATCTTTTTTTACAAAGCTGCAGAGTGGACCGGTCCAACAACTATTGCCAATCATGCTACTGTCTTTGGTTTTGGAAAAAAAACAGGGATAGAGCTGTCTAGTGAAGCTAGGGGGTTGGTTCCTGACCCCACTTGGAAAGAAGAGGTGATGGGTGAGCGTTGGTTTTTGGGAAATACTTATCACTTTGGGATTGGCCAAGGTGATATGACAGCCACACCTCTACAGATTGCTCAGTTTATTCAAGCTATTGGTAACCGAGGGGAGCTGTGTCATCCGAGTCTAATCATCGATGATGGAAAAAATAAATGGAGTACTGAAAAATGTGAGAATCTTGGCCTTCAGGATCGTTCTTTGGAGTTAACTCTAAAGGGGATGATTGCCGCGTGTCAGCCTGGTGGCACTGGTTCACGTTTATTCTCATACAATCAAGAGTTTCCTCCTGTTGACGAGATCAATGATGCGTATGAGTTGCTTGAGTTGGGAGCTGTTGGCTGTAAAACTGGCACGAGTGAGTTTGGTGCTCAAGATGAGGGCGGTAGAAGAAAAACTCACGGTTGGTTTGTTACTACTACGGCTCTAGATATAGAAAAAATAAAAGAGAACTTAAAAGAAAAAATTGAGTCTGATGAGTTAGATGGGGACAATCAATTAAGTATTCTCTCAGATGAAGAGTTGCATCAATGGTTGGAGGGTATAGAGGAGTATGGCTTTCCCAAAAAAGCAGTTCTGGTTGCTCTAGTTGAAAGTGATGAGGCTGTTCCTTATAAGGAGGGCTCAAGGGAGGCTGCACCCATTGTTGATGCACTGTTAACTTACTTAAAGTAATGTTTGTTTTATTGGGAGAAAACCAATCTGTTTTTTAATTCTTCATCGGTATTAACCGACTTTCTGAATGAATAATTATTTCTTAAATAATCACCAGACGGATGACTGATGTCGATCAGAATTTTCCCACCTGGTTTTAACAATGGTATAAGTGATCTTAAAAATTGTATCTTGCTTTCTAATGGAGTATTTTCAGGATAGATAATATTCTGGAGTACATTAACTAGTAAGACTGCGTCTGCCGTTTTGTGATACTGAGAATCAAATTGTGGTGGTTGAGTCTTTTCCAGCTGGAGAAATGTAACCTTTGTATCTTTCAACAAAGCATCCCGATCATCAAATAAATCAGCTTGGATAAGATATGAATCTTTATCAAAAGCGATTTTTGCCCCAAGTCGGCCAGATCCACAGCCTATGTCAAAGATGATGCCTCCACTTGGGCAGTTTTTCTCAATAAATGGTTTAAAGCTAGCATATTGATGTCTTTCAGCTCCCATTAGTGCTGGAGGATCAGGGATTTTTGAAAGAGAAAGTATTGATGAAATTGATAAACTTTTTTCTTCCATAGCGTTATAAATAATTATTACATCATAATAATACAATACTTAGCTGGTTTCAATCTGAAAACAATTGTATACGGTATTTCTCAGTTTTCAGAATGATAATGAAGCAATGAGAACAAAACTATATGGGAAAATACAAAAAGTTAGCCAAATTGTACAAAATGAACAATTGGCAGAGTTACTCACACATCAGCCCACACTATCGCTAAGTGATAAAAAAAACTGGGTGGCTTTAATCTCAGTTGAAGGAATAGGCCCACAAGCTTTCTATTTTATAGTTAATTATATGAACAAACACCAAATCTCATGGAGTGATTTTTGGCAAGGAAAAAATGGGTTATGGAAGAAAATGATGATTTCTGAAAAGATAGTTAAATCAATTAATTCATTTAGAAATGAGTATACTATTGATTCATATTGGAGTTGGTTGATGAACAAAAAAATTTCGACTCTGTTTATTACCGATAAACAGTATCCATTGTTATTAAAGCAGATCGACGATCCTCCTCCAGTTCTTTTTTTGAAAGGAAAAATGTTTGATGAAAATAAATTACCAATTGCGGTTATTGGTTCTAGAAAAATGACCGCTTATGGCAGAATGGTTACAGAAAAAATTGTTACTGAACTGGTGGTTAACGATATCGCAATAATTTCTGGATTTATGTATGGAGTAGATGTCAGGGCTCAAGAAACAGCAATTGATGCTGGTGGAATAACGATCGGTGTTCTTGGTTATGGATTTGATCATGTCTTTCCAAAACATCAAATACTTATAATGAACAAGATGCTTGAATCTGGGAAGGCAACTTTTATTACTGAATATCCACCGTTTGTTCATCCAGCGAAATGGACATTCCCCAGGAGAAATAGAATTATTGCCGGTCTAAGTTTTGGGGTGGTAGTTACTGAGGCAGCACTTAACAGTGGTACTCAGATTACTGTTGGTTACGCTTTGGATTATGGCAGGGATGTGTTTGCGGTTTCTGGTCCTGTCACCAGCATCTATCATCAAGGAGTAAAATCGATGCTTAACCAGGGAGCAATGTTAGTTGGATCTGGATTAGAAGTACTGAATAATCTATCGGTAAAACAATGGACAACTGTTGATAATTGTAAGAAGGACGAAGGAAGATTTTCTAATCAAGCATTTGAAGCAGGCTCATTACAAAGGAATATTCTTGAGGCTTTATGTATTATGCCTCAAACAACACATGAGCTATCAAGACAAATTGGTGCAAATTTTGGAGAGATAAACAAAACTCTAACGTCTTTAGAGATAAATGGGGCAGTCATTTATAAGGAGGGGTGTTGGTGGAGTGTCTGGAGTGGGCAAGTCTAACCAATTACCTCTCACTTGCATGGTAATATGTATAGTGGTTTATAATGACGCATTGATGAAAAGACTGAAGGAATATCAAAAACAAGAATTACAAGAAAGAAAGTTATGAATTTAGTGATTGTCGAGTCTCCTACAAAAGCAAAAAAACTTAGCACATATTTAGGGAAAAGTTACACCGTTAAAGCGTCTGTGGGTCATGTTCGAGATTTACCAAAAAGTAAATTAGGAGTTGATCTTGATAATAATTTTGAGCCAACTTATGAAATTCCTAGAGGTAAGGGAGTAGTGGTTAAAGAACTGCAAAAGTTAGCCAAGTCAGCTGACAAAGTTTATTTAGCGATGGACCCTGACCGTGAAGGAGAGGCAATAGCCTGGCATGTGAAGCAGCTGCTTCTTGAAAAAGATAAAAAATCAGTTGAAAATTATCTTCGCTGTACTTTTAATGAGATTACTAAGCAAGCAGTACTTCAAGCAATTGAGAATCCAGGTGAACTTAACCTTGATTTGGTTGATGCACAGCAAGCAAGACGAGTAGTAGATCGATTGGTCGGTTATAAAATCTCTCCTGTTTTATGGCGTAAGATTCGCAGAGGACTGTCAGCGGGAAGAGTCCAGTCGGTCGCGGTGAGATTAATAGTTGAGCGTGAAAGAGAGAGAGACGCTTTTAACCCCGAAGAGTATTGGGAGATTGAGGTGGCTGTTGATAGTTCAAAAAATGGATTAACAGACAAACCCAAAAAAATCTTTGCAGACGGCAAAATAGTCGAGGGTTTACCCCAAGAAATTCTCAATCTTGGACTATACCAAATAAATAAGAAAAAACTTGATATTGATAGTGCAGAAAAAGCAAAGCCTGCTATAGATGATTTGGCAGTGGCAAGTTATCGAGTGGCTGAGGTTGAGCGTAAAGAACGCAAGCAACAAAGTAAGCCACCCTTTACCACCTCAACTCTTCAGCAAACCGCAGCTTACATGTTGGGTTTTTCTGCAAAACAGACAATGACTCTAGCGCAACAGCTTTATGAGGAGGGACTGATTACCTATCATCGTACCGATGCCATGACCTTGAGTGCAAGTGCACTTGATATGGCACGAGATTTTATTAATAAGGAATATGGGCAGCAATATCTTCCATCAAAAGCCAGAGTTTTTAAAAATAACTCAAAAAATGCTCAAGAGGCTCATGAAGCAATTCGTGTTACCGATGTCAACTTAACTGAGGAAGGGGTTGCGGAGCAGGGAGCAAAATTGGGTCCACGACATGCCAAGCTATATGATTTAATTTGGCGAAGATTTGTGGCTAGCCAGATGGAATCTGCCGTTTATGATCAAACAACCATAATCGTTGAGGGTGTTAATCCCAATAATAAAAGTGCAATCTATAACTTGAGAACCACTGGTTCAATTATGAAGTTTCCTGGCTGGAGAAGACTTTTCCCAGCTGGTCAAGATGTTCAACTACCAGAAATCCAAAATGATCAAGAGTTAAAGTATTTAGACATTAATCCTCAACAAAAGTTTACTCAACCTCCACCAAGATATAATGACGCTTCTTTGGTAAAGGAGTTAGAAAAACGAGGGATTGGCAGACCAAGTACCTATGCCAGCATTATCTC
>CAZQWI010000005.1:2294-20132 GCA_964596995.1 uncultured Pseudomonadales bacterium | reverse complement strand
TTAACAGTCACAGGGGAGCAGGCTTTGTCCCAAGTGGGACAAAACGCTGAGGGGCTTTCCCCTTAGGAAATGAGCTCTCTTCTTAACCAAATATCAATTAGCGAAATTATTGTTATACTAAAAGACAATCTTCTATTGAGAAGAACTTATCTAATTTATGTATTGTCTAAAGTATGACAAAACTCATCATTGCTAACTGGAAATCAAATCATAATCTTCAATCTGCTAAGGAGTGGGCGGCCTCTGTAGAAGGATATCTAGACAGTTTTCGAGTTAATACTCGAGTAATTTTGGCTCCACCCTTCTCTCTTTTAGCGGGTCTTCGAAGAATTGCTGATAGAACCTTAATTGAGTTAGCGGTCCAGAATTTAAGTCATCAAACAACTGGTAGTTATACCGGTGAAGTCTGCTCTCAGAATTTAGAAGGGTTGGGAGTAAGGTTTGCTATTGTGGGTCATAGCGAGAGAAGAAAGCTATTTAGTGAAACTGATGAGCAAGTGACGCAAAAAGTTTTGTTTGCCATTAAGGCTGGCATCAGGCCAATCTTGTGTCTAGACGAGCCTTATCTTCAATCTCAGATTCAGAATGTTAAAGATCAATTTTCAGAAAACCAAATAAACCTTGAGGAACAAGAAATGATATTTGCCTATGAACCAATCTCGGCAATTGGTTCAGGTCAAAGTGAGTCAGCAGAAAAAGTATCCCAAGTTGCAGGGCTAATCAGGGAAACCTATGGAGCGAGATGCTCTGTAGTTTATGGCGGAAGTGTTAATGCTGAAAATATAATTGATTATTTAGCAGTTGCTGATGGAGTTTTGGTAGGAGGAGCATCGCTGCAAGCAGCTTCATTTATCGAGTTACTTTCGGCCTTATAAAAGTAAAAAATATTTATGAGTGCTTATCTGATTTCTAGACACAATCTTCTTTTGTGTTTGATTGTTCTCTTTTCTTTAATTACCAGAGTGTGGAAGTTGCAGTTACCAGCTGAAACATATTTTGATGAGGCCTATCATGTGCCAGCTGCAAGGTTGATTGCAAATAATGATAAGCGAGCTTACGAATGGTGGCATCAGCCAATTGCTGGAAATGATTATCATGATTGGCTTCATCCTCCTTTGGCCAAAATTATTCAAGCTAGTAGTATTAAATTATTTGGTGATAACTCACTGGGCTGGAGAATGCCTTCGGCAGTCTTTGGAGTTTTGCTTGTTCTGGTGATCTATTTTTTTTCACATCACTTGTTTAGGATTTATTATTCAAAAGATCAGTCAAAAAAAATTGCCTTGCTGTCTTCAGCGCTGGTTGCTTTAGATGGGTTGGTTTTAGTTCAGTCAAGAATTGCAATGAATGACATCTTTGTTTGTTTTTGGATGATTATGGCTCTTCTCTCAGCGACAGTTTGGCAACCAAAAATATGGCTACTAAAACTTGATAGGTTTAAACAAAAAGAAAAGGAAATATCTCGCCACTCAAATATTTACTTGCTTGCAACAGGTTTGTTTTTAGGTTTAGCCCTAGCAAGTAAGTGGTCGGCGGTTTTGTTGATATTGGCGATCGTGACTCTGGCAGTTTCTGGAGTGTTTGCGAGTAAAATGTTTAAATCTCTTCCACTGATTTTTTTCAGCCTATTTATTCTGCCGCTACTCATCTATTTTTTGTCATACTCACAAATGTTTGCACAAGGAAAAGACATAGATTATTTTTATAAGCTTCATGAACAAATTATATGGTATCAAACGAACAGAGATACAGATCATAGTTATTCGTCTTTACCACATCAATGGTTATTAAATAATCGGCCAGTTTGGTATTGGACTAGTGACTATGAGGATTCAGTTAATGAAAGCCAAACGGCAAATATTTATGCGTTAGGTAATCCAGTAATTCAGGCATTGGCTTTGTTAGCTTTAATTTATCGATTGGGTGAATTAGTTATCTGTTGGAATAATGAGAAAAAACTTAGTTTTAAACTGAGTACTTTATTGCTATTTCTGGCGCTATGGTTACCTTGGGTTTTATCACCCAGAATAATTTTTTATCATTTATATTTACCGGCCTTTCTTATTCTAAGTTTGATCTTAGCTGATTTTTTAATCGATGTAATTTCAAAAAAATCTAGCATGGTTTTTTGGGTAATTTTCTCACTTGTAATTATTTCTTTTTTCCTTTTTTATCCTCACTGGACAGGTACTGCTGTAGATAAACGGATGGCTGAAAGAATTTATTTTGCTTTTCCCTCATGGAAGTAAAGAGCTTGTGACCCATGTTGTTATGGTAAGTTCACTGGGTAAATTTAGAATGAATGTGCAATAATATCCCCATCAATGTCAAACAGGAAGCTATCGTCACTATCAGTTTTTTTCCCGTGTTATAACGAGGAGGAAAACTTGCCAGTTGTTTTAAACCAGGCTTTGTTAGTACTACCTAAAGTTGCAAAGAAGTTTGAAGTTATTGTTGTAAATGATGGTAGCAGTGATGATACAAAAAAAGTTGCTCGAAAATTCGCATCTCAGTTTTCTAATATAAAAGTGATTAGTCATCAGACAAATAAAGGTTATGGCGCTGCTATTCGCACTGGGATTCATGAGTCGGTCAATGACTGGATTTTCTTTACCGATGGAGATGGTCAGTTTGATTTAAATGAGCTTGAATCTTTTGTAGAAAATAAGGAAAAATTTAATGTCGTTTTGGGATATAGACGATCAAGAGCTGAGGGATTAAGGAGAGCTTTATTTGCCAAACTTTATAAACTTTATATCGATCTTCTTTTTAGAGTTCACGTCAAAGATATTGATTGTGCCTTCAAACTTTTTAAGGCTGAAGAACTCAAGCAGCTTTCTCTATTTTCTTCAGGAGCATTTATTAGCTCAGAGATTTTATATAAGTTAAAGAAAAATCACGTAAAATTTAAGCAGTTACCAGTGAATCACTATTCTCGAAAATTTGGTTCTTCAACAGGTGCCAATTTCAGGGTGATTGTGATTGGTTTATGGGAACCATTAAAACTATATTTAAGAATGAAGTTTGGATTGAAGTTAAAAGGTATTAATGGTCAAGCATGAAAATTGCGATAATTGGCGCTGGATATACTGGTTTGGCTGTTGCTTATGATTTAGTAAAATCGGGAGCTGAGGTGGTTATTTATGAATCGGCGGAGCAAGCCGGCGGGTTAGCCGGCGGTTTTTTTGAAAAGAATTGGAAATGGCCACTTGAGTACCATTATCATCATGTTTTTGAGACTGATAAATCGCTAAAAAGATGGCTAAGCGAGTTGGGTTTAAGCGATCAACTATATTATAAATCTACTCGTTCATATTCATTGACACAGTCAGCACTGGCTCAGTTTGATAGTCCGCTGACTCTCTTAAAATTTCCTGGCTTATCCTTATTTAATAAGATCAGAACTGGAGTGGTAATGGCTGGATTAAAACTTTGGCCCTGGGGAAAGAGTCTTGAAAAATATACAGCACACGACTTTTTAGAATTCACCATGGGAAGAAAATCCAGGCAAGTACTTTGGAAGCCATTGTTTGTAGGAAAATTTGGCAAACTGGCTAAGGAAATCAATATGGCTTGGTTTTGGGCAAGAATCTTTGCGCGATCAAAAAAGTTGGGCTATTTTGAAGGAGGATTTCAAGGATTAACAACTCATTTAGTTGAAAAACTAAAATTAATGAAGATTAGATTCGAATTTAGCACAAGAATAAAAGCTCTTAAAAAAGATAAAAATGGTTGGCAACTGTTGACTGAAGCGGGTAAAAAAGAAAACTTTGACAGAGTGTTGTTTACGGGAAATAGCAAGCAACTATTGAACATTCTTGATGAAAAAATTGAGGCTGATTATCAATCAAAACTCAATCGTTTAGAATCTCTGGCGGCAATGACTTTAGTATTGGTGCTGGATCAGCCTTTTTTTGATCAGGATATTTACTGGTTGAATATTAATCGAGTTGATTGGCCATTTTTAGCTGTTGTAGAGCACACAAATTTTATAACTAATGCAAATTATGGGAGCGAGCATATTGTTTATGTTGGAAAATATTTAGATTATCGAGAAGATTTATTCAAAAAAAATAAAACTGAGATTTTGGCTGAGTATAGTGATTATTTGCAGAAGCTTTCTCCAAATTATACAAAGCATCTTAAAAAAACATTTCTGTTTAAAGAACGATTTGCTCAGCCTGTAGTAAAGATAAATCATTCAAAAAAAATCCCTGAAGTAATTACTCCACTAGAAAATCTATATTTTGCGGGGATGGAACAGGTCTACCCTTTTGACAGAGGTATAAATTATGCGATACAACTAGGACGTGAAACTGCCAAAAAAATTCTTCAATAGTTTTAGTTTTAAGAAAGTAAATAGTATTCTTAAAAACAAAAAGAAAAGAGATTGTTTAATAAGACTCTTTTTGTATCTAATTTTTTTTCTTTTTTCAGCCTGGCTAATGTGGTTTACTTTTCAATATAAGGACGGTCAGTTTGTGATGAGAAGCAGGCTTTGGAGTGATTTTGCGGCTCATTTGCCGATGATTAGATCATTTTCTTATGGTAGTAATTTTCCCCCAGAATATCCGCAATTTGCCAACGAGCCCACTCGCTATCATTTTTTGTTTTATTTTTTGGTTGGGCTAATTGAAAAAATAGGTTTTAACATTGCCTTCAGCTTAAATGCATTAAGTATCTTGGGTCTTACTGCTTTATTGATTATGATTTTTACGATAGCTGAATATTTTTATGGCTCAGATAAGAAGGGAGCTATTTTAGCAGGCGTGTTTGCTGTGATTTTTTTTCTCTTCAACAGCAGTCTGAGTTATGTTGATTATTTTCAGGAAAATGGTGTTTCACTGCAATCGATAACTAATATTATTAATATTGATCAGTTTATTAATTTTGGTCCCTGGAATGGAGATGATATAAGTGCTTTTTGGCATTGGAATGTTTATACCAATCAGCGACATCTTGCTTTTAGTTTCGCGTTAAGTTTATTGATTATGTGGCCATTGATAACGACAAAAAATAAAAAACAGTTAAGCAGGAAAACCACTTTTTTTATTACTTTATGTTTTATCTTTTTGCCTTTTTTAAACTTGGCAGCTTACGTGATAGCGATATCAATGGTGATTTTTTGGTTTTTGGTGAATCCTAGTTTGGTAAAAAAGTATGCTTTGTCTTATTTTGTTGCTTTAATATTTTCAGTTCCAAGTTTTTATTACTATTGGCGATTAGATTCAAGCTCAGCGGTTTTTTCTTTAGGGTTTTTAGCCAGCGATAAAAATTTTTGGAGCATCATACACTATTGGTGGAGAAATTTAGGATTATATCTTTTGTTCTGGCCTGGGTTGATGATTGTCAGTCACAAGCAACTTCGTAAATGGCTAATAATGATTAGCTGTTTTTTTGTTGCTGCCAATTTACTACAGCTTTCAACAGACATGATCAATAACCATAAATTGATAAACTTTTTTCAATTAGGATTTGCAATCGTTTTAGGAGTTCACTTTAGTAGACTTTGGCATCGTTCTTTAATTCTAAAGATAATGGTAGTTTGTTTAATAGTTCCTCTAACCTTGTCTGGAGTTATGGATGCATCGGCTATCATTCATGATAGACAATCATTTCACTTTGATCCTATTTATTCCGATTTTGGACAATGGCTTTTGAATGAAACTGCCGCTGACTCGGTGTTTATAACCACTCAGTATTTATATAATCCTGTTTTGCTAGCAGGTCGCAAAACATACTTGGATTATGGATACTTTGCTTGGTCGATGGGTTATCAAGATAACATTAGAAGAGAAAAATTGCCAGAGATTTTTTCGCCAACAGTTGATAAAGATCAATGGTGTCAGTTAATGGTAAAAGAAAGAATAGATTACATTTATATTTCTGAAGGAAAGGGAGAGTTGAGCATTGATCCAAGAAATAGCTGGTTAGTACTGAATAATTCTCCAGTTTTTAATGACAAAAAAGATTTAGTTTTTTCTGTTGAAAATATTTGTTTGTCATCAAATTACTCGTTATAATCACTCACTATGAAAAGAAAGCCTATTAAAGTTGGTTTTGATTTGGACGGAGTGTTGCTATACAACCCAGCTAGAGTTGTACGTCCATTCATCTCTTTACTAAAAAAGAAAAAAATATTAATCGACAGGAAAGAATTAGAGTTTTATGTACCAAAGCCTGGACCTCAACAATTTATGTGGGACTTCTTTCATAAATCAAGTTGTTTTATGGCGTCTGGGATAGATAGAATTCGTCTTATGAAGGAGGAAGGATTGATCGAGCCATATTTAATTACTGGTAGATTTGGTCATCTAGAAAATGATTTTAATAAATGGAAAAGAAAAATGGGAGCTGATGAGCTGTTTATTAAATGTTACATGAATAGCGCTGATGAGCAACCGCACCTTTTTAAAGAACGGCTAATCCAAGAACTAAATTTAGAAATTTTTGTTGAAGATAACTGGGATATCGTGAAATATCTATCAAGTAACAACAAAAGAAAAATCATTTGGGTTTCAAATATTTTTGACTGGAAGATTAAGCATCCCTATAAAGTTAGTAATCTTAATCAAGCAATTGACTTAATTGAAAAACGGAAATAATGAAAGTATTGATTATTACCGATTTTTATTATCCTCATTGGACAGGTATCTCAAAGTCAGTTCATTATTTGACTCAGGCTCTAAAAAGTGAGTTCGAGTTTTCTGTGTTAACAGTGAAATACGACTCGAATTTATTAAATGAAGAGCTAATCGATGATATAAAGATAATAAGAAAACCATACCTTTTTAGGTTTAGTCGAGCTAGATATTCTCTCTCTCTTCTTTTTGAAATGTTAACGATGATTGCAAAATATGATGTGGTTTTAATTAACTCTCCGTGTACCAATGTGCTTCCGGTTGCGATTATCACAAAAATATTTGGAAAAAAGCTATTGATCTTTCATCAAGGAGATTTGATTTTACCCAAAGGGACAATAAATTGGCTAATAGAAAGAGTTTTTGATGTCATGAGTTTTGTGGGATTTTCTTTAGCTGACAAAGTTGCCAGTTATACCGATGACTACTTAATCAATTCTAGGTTATTACCATTCTTTAAAAAGAAATCACATTCAGTCTTGATACCTCTCCCTTTCTTTAAAGATCAAAATAATAAAGTAAAAAAAACTGGCCTAACAAAAAAACTAACTGAAATTAAAAAAGAAAAAGTTTTAATTGGGTTTGCTGGTCGGTTTGTTGAGGAAAAAGGGTTTGATATTTTGTTGGAAGCAATCAATATCTTAAGAAGAAAGCGAGATGATCTTCACTTTGTGTTTGCGGGAGCGACAACAATTGATTATGAAAATTTTTTTGAGAAGAATCAATTAACAATTAATGAAGTAAAAAAATCACTTACTTTTTTAGGATTATTAAATGACCAAGAATTAGACGAGTTTTACTCGGTCTTGGATTTATTTGTTATTCCTTCAAGAAGTGAGTGTTTTGGATTAGTGCAGGCTGAGGCTGTTTCACATCATGTACCGGTTGTTTCGTCTAATGTATCTGGAGCTAGAGATGTGGTTAAAAAAACGAACTTTGGTTTATTTTTTGAATCAGAAAATCCTAATGATTTAGCAATAACTCTTGAGCAAGCTATAGGCAAACTAGCTCAGTACCAGAAAAATTACTCACTGATCAAAAAATATTTTGATTATGAAAAAGCAAAAAAACAAAGTAGAGAGTTTCTTAAAGGCTGAGATTGATCCAGCTTATCGAGAAAGAGCTCTTTTTATCTTTAATCAAGCGTTACGAAAAAAGCCATCCTCAATACTCGATATAGGTTGTGGTAGGGGTTTTTATACAAACAGATTATCTAATTTTTTATTTGTGAGAAAAATTATTGGTCTTGAATTAAATGAACAGTATTTAAAAGAGGCAAAAAGAAACTGTTTGTCAAAAAAGGTAGAGTATCTCAATCAAGATTTTTATCTTTGGAAAACCAAGAAAAAGTTTGATCTTATTATTATGTCAGAGATTTTAGAACATCTTTCTGATGATAAACTGGCATTACAAAAAGCTGTTAACTTATTAAATAAAAATGGGAAAATTATTATCACCGTTCCTCATCATGACTTTCCCTTTTTTTGGGATCCTCTCAATTATATTTTGATGAAGTTTGGTTTACATCTTCCATCTCATATTTGGTGGTTGGCTGGGATTTGGGCAGATCACAATAGGCTTTATTCAAAACAACAGTTACAAAATCTTGTTGCTTCTCAAAAACTAATGACTATTGAAGAGCACAATCAGATACATTGGTGTTGGCCATTTACTCATTTTTTACTATATGGAATAGGAAAAAATTTGGTTACTAGGCTAAATTTTAAATCATTTAATCGCTTTGAACAAAGTGATGGCTTTGTTTCTATGATACTCGCCAGTTTATTCAGATTGCCAGAAGCAATCTATCAAAGAGCAAAAACTTACTTCAATATATCTTCAAATAGGTCTGCTGGTTTAGTTGGTGTTTATCAGAAAAAAGCCAATTAGATTTATCCCTTAATCACTTCGTTTGAAGATATAAACTTCTGGATGATCGTAAACTGTAAAAGCTTCCTCTGCCCAGCTGTCATTAAATGTAATTGGAAGTCCTAGATATTCGAGGCTTGGATATGAACTGAACTTGGCGACTAACTTATAATTTGTTTCTTCTGTAAATAGTTGTTTATAAAATGCACTCATCTGAGGGTATTTTTCTGGAACTCTTTGAATGCTTCCCCAGGCTCGATTTGAAGAAAGAATGTAATAATCTGCTTGTTCAAGTTGAGCATTTATTTCTTTCCATTTTTGCTCATTATCCATTCCAAAAACTGGAAGTTGAATGGGTTGATAGTGACGTGGATATTGAGAAAGATGTAGTGGTAGAGAGTCATCCCAATGTTCAGTTAATATTTTACTCTCAGAAGAGATGTTTTGATAAATCCATTGGGAGGCTTGAACTCTTGAATGCGAAGTTTGATAGATGTTATTAAACAGAAGCGGCCAAATAAGCAACGAGCTTAAAATAATACTAGTCTTTATTTTTCTAAGTTGATTATTTTTAAGAACTAAGTCAATACCAGATCCTATCAAAATGGCAAAATATGGATAAAATGGTAAAAAGTATCTAGATGAAGCTACAAATTGGAATGAGTAATAAACTGTGATTACAATCAGCCAAATGACAAGAATTAACAGAAAAATATAGAACTGATCACTTTTTGTTATTTTGTTTGTTTTTCCAAAAAGTTTTTTAATAAAAATTTGACTATATTTTTTTAAAGACATTAATGTTCTTGCCACCCCAAGAATTAAAAAGAAAAAAGAGCTTAATCCAATTCCAAAAAAAGCAAGATTGGTAATTCCATAGGTAACCGGTCGGTTAATCCATTGAATTGCTGGTGGATACCAAACCTCATTTCCTTCAAATGTTTTTAACTGTTGTAAATTTTCGATAAATTTAGGCTCAATTCTTGGATCAAAAAAATTAGCGCTACTAAACATATATGGAGAAACTAGTTTAAGACTAAAAAAAACAATCACTAAAAATAATAATGTGTCTGTGAAAAAACTTCTAAAAAAAGAAAGCGAGACGAAACTTGTTGATTGCAAATGTTTAAGAAAGATGACTGTTAATATTAATGGTAAAAACAAAAAAGCGGTAATCTTTGAGCCGATACCCCATCCCAAAAAGATTGCGTTAAAGAGAAGGAATGACTGTTGGCATAAAGGTTTTTTGTGATCTAGATACTTGAGTGAAAAATATAATGAAGTTGCACAGAATAGATTTAAGAAAGTATCTGTGGTAAAAAAGTGCGACTGCTGAATCGAGAGTACAAATAGTGCGTAAGCTAAAGTTGTCCAGTAGGGTATTTTTTTTGATAAGAGCTGTTTTTTTTCTACTTTTAAATTTTTTACTAACAGTGAGGTTATCAAAAAGACTAGTAAAATTACTAAGCTATCAGCGATTGCAGATAGCGTTCTCCCGACTAAAGCAACCTCGCCCAACCCATTACTACCCAAACTCACATTTACCAACTTACTAACTGTAATTGGCCAGTTACCATAAACGAAAAAGTCTCTTGAATTGTTGCGTGGATTGATAGGAGAAAGCTCGGGAGAAAGGTACTCTTTCCAGCTATTTGGAAAGCTCATGTCATAGATTAACATGTTCAAAAATCTTTCGTCTGGGTGAAGATGATGACCACTATCCCAATTAAGTCCATTAAATCTGAAAAATATTCCAATAGAAAAAATTACTACAAATAAAAAAAGCTTTGAGGTGTTATTGCTCGGTTTAGGTATTACATTCATGATTTTTTTGGTATGATCTTTAACATCTATGATATCAGACTTAACACTCATTTTGATTACTTGGATTGTTTTAGCCCTGTGGCAGCTAATCGGTTTCTCTTGGGCATTTCGATTTTATAGAGACAGGTTATTTGACTCTGCTTGGGGATTTGGAAGATTGATCAGTTGGCTGTTGTTGAGTCTCCCCATCTGGTTTTTAGCTCATTTAGGATTGCCGGTCAATCAATCGGTTTTTTTCTATTTACTATTTTTTGGGTTATCTATCAACACGGTTTTGTATTTTGAAAAAGAAAAAAAACTATTAGCTAAGTTTCTAAAAAAAAGATGGAAATTAATATTAACTCAAGAACTACTTTTTTTAATTTTTTTTGTTTTTCTTTGTGTGATCAGAGGTTATCAACCGCGAGTTGAGGGCTTGGAAAAGTTTATGGATGTTGGTTTTATTGCTGGATATCTTCGCTCACCCACTCTGCCAGCTGAGGATATGTGGCTGGCTGGAGAGAAAATTAATTACTACACTTTTGGTCATTTCTTAGGTGCGGTTGCAACTCGTTTTTTTAGCGTTGAGGTAGAAACTAGTTATAACTTAATGTTGGGAATGATAATGGGCTTGGTAGCGATCCAGGCGGCAAGTTTTTCAGGAAATTTAGTATATCGTTTGAAAGATTATTCAAAAAAAATAATTAAAAGTATTGATTTATCAGCATTGATAAAAGTAGCAATCTTAAGCGGTTTTTTGCTGGTTTTGGCGGGTAATGGTCATACAAGCTGGCATTTTCTTAGTAAAGGTAGTTTTATTGGGTACTGGTATCCTGATGCCACTCGTTTTATTGAGCGAACTATTCATGAGTTTCCTGCCTATAGTTTTGTGGTGAGTGATTTGCATGCTCATGTTTGGAGTATGCCTTTGGTGATTTTTATCATGATAAATATTTATCTATGGGTTGATTCTTTATTGAATTACAAAGATAAGGGCTTTCAGTTATCAAAGATTTTTAAGATAAAGAAGCACTCTTTTAATTTATTTGAATTACTTGATACTAAAGCTACAGACTGTTTTAAGGCAGTAATCAAAGTGGTTAAAATATTAATAACACGGTGTAGTTTACCACCTGATCTTCATAAAGAATCTTTCTTTCGACTTTCGTTGTTAATAGGAGCTTTGCTGGGGATAGCGATTAGTACCAGCACTTGGGATTTTTTAGTTTACTCTTTATTGCTTACTGTTTTGGGATTAATGCTTTTAATTTCTAATAAAAAAAGGTTTTGGCAATTGTTTGTGAGTGCATTTGCGATGGTTTTAACTGCGTTGCTAATTGCTTCCCCATGGTTACTAAATTTTGTCTCAATTTCTGAGGGTGTTGCTCTGGCTAAAGAACACTCGCCCCTGTGGCAACTCGCAGTTCTTTGGCTACCACATCTTCTACTGAGTTTAGTTGTCACCATTATCGTTATTCAACTGGCTCGAAAAAAAGGAAAGATAAGTTCAAGAGAGATGATGATAGTGGGAATGATTATTACATCAATAGTGTTATTAGTTCTTCCAGAGATTATTTACATGAAGGATATTTATCCGAATCATCCTAGAGCTAATACGATGTTTAAGTTGACTTTTCAAGCTTTCATAATGATGACTTTAGCGATCTCTACTCTTTTGGGTATTGTTGGAACTCAGGAGTTTAAGAAAAAGATTGGTATTGGTCAACAATTAATTACGAAAGTATTAATTTTACTTTTTATTTTAAGTAATGGTTATTATGCATTTTTTGGGTACAGGGATTTTTATGGAGGTTTAAAAAAATATCAGTCGTTGAATGGTTTGAGTTGGCTAGAATTGTCTAGCCCAAGTGACTATCGGGCGATTATTTGGTTGAGAAAAAATATTGAAGGCCGGCCGGTGATACTTGAGGCTGTCGGAGAAAGTTACACAACTTTTGCCAGAGTATCAACATTTACTGGATTACCTACGGTTTTAGGTTGGAGGGTCCATGAGTGGTTATGGCGTGGAGGTTTTGATATTCCAAGCCAGCGAACAGAAGAAGTACAAATTATTTATTTAGATCCTGATTCTTTAAATTCCCAACAACTCATCAAAAGATATAACATTGAATATATTTTTATTGGAGAAAAAGAACGAGAGGCTTATGGGGAAATTGATGAACTGGGACTATCGCAGTTGGGGGAAATAGTGTTTAGTTCTGGAGACACTAGGATTATTCATATTGATTAAAAATTAAAAAATATGATTCAATTATTTCTAATAGCTATTTTTTTTATTTTAGGAAGTGGGCTTTTTATTTATCGATACACTGGAAAAAAAAGATTGTTAAAGTTTGATTTAGTTCAGTTTATATACGCTTTTGTAATTGCCCCATTGGTTTTTGTTTGGGTTAAAACATTTGTTTTTTACTTGATTCAAGGAGAGGCTCATATGTTGTCTCAGTCGGAATTATTTTTAATTGACACAGGTGTTTCATTGGTAGGTTTGTTTGTTTATGCTTTTGTTATTATTCACTTTTTAACAAAAAATTTTGAAATCAAACGTTATCGAGATCCACTCTACGATGTATTCCAGTTATCGGAGGTGATTCATCTCTGGATTTCACATCTAGGAGTATATTTTGGTTTGATGCTATTGCTTTCTTTTGTCTCAATTTTAAATATCTTCTTTCCATTACAAACGGAGTTATCTCGTTGGATTTTTCTTTTATTTTTGCCGCTGGGATTTATATTAGGTCTAGTGTTTTTTATTGCTATATGGTTATCAAATTTTACAAAATCAAAGTTTATTAAAATAAATAAACTTATGTTTGCCTTTTTTCTATTTGTTCTTTTGTCTGCCTACTTTCTTTTGGAAGTGAAGTTTGAAAGTGCCTACAGTGCTTACTGGTTTTTCTTGAGTTCTTGTTTTGGAGCCAACTTACTCTCCATCTCGGTTGAAAGATCCCAGAAAATAATGAAAAAACTGGAAAAATGGCATCACAAGTATGAAGATGGTTGGTCAGGTTTTATGAATAGATTTCAACACCCCAATTAATCTATTTCTGAAAGAGATGTTGATACTCTTTCTGGTTTAACGTATTGACCACTTACCCAACCTTCCTTAATCTCTTGGCTGATTGCATCTTCAAAAGTAATTAAAAACCAATTGTTTTCTTCTTTCAAAAAAGCATATTTTTCGCCAACTTTAACAAATCCTACAGCTGCTGCTGATGCAGAAGAACCATCTCTGACTCTGAGTACCTCAATCTCTTGTTGGAAGAAATTTGTTGGAAGTACTGTTACATTATTTGTCTCAATGGGTGTGTTTTCTGGTGGCAACTGAGTTTCTTCTTCTGACATCTCTTCCTCTACTGCTTCTTGAGGAATTTGGTCAACTTCTGCGCCCTTCTCTCTACCCATATAGGCAGTTATTTTTAATCTATAGCCAGCTGAAAGGTTGAACTTTTGTTCTTGAGTTTCATAACTTGGTAAGCTTAAAGTGAATGAGTGGGTGCCGGGCTCCACATCTTGAAAAATGTATGGAGCAAACTGTTGCTCTCTGTTTCCAAAATGAATAATGGCTTCGTTTGGCTCTGTAATAATTTGCAGTTCTCCAGTATCTTTATTTGAAATCGGTTCTAACTCATAAACTACACCACTACTCTCCTCTAGTGTTTTAGCTGGTTTCCAAAAAACAGCCGTAAGTGTGTTGGGGGTTAAATTTATTGGAAGCTCCTTTGCCATTAGTTGATTATCATCTGGCACAATGTTTAGTACATATCTACCTGGCTGGATTTTTCTGTTGATATATGGAGATTTGTCTAGGTGAACATTGTCGATAAACAAGGAGGTTTCAATTTCGTTGGTAATAACCTGAAGACCACTGTAGCGTTTTTTTTGAAAAGGATTAAGAAAGTAAACAGCCAATGCAACCAGAAGGACAACGATAATGGCTAAGATAGTTGCAATTTTTTTACCCATCATTTCATTTTAGCAATAGCTCAAGACTTTTGCACTAAGACTTAAATATTTTTTTTGAAAACAAGTTTGAGTACTTCAGAAGCATCATTTACTGGAATAAATTTAATATCCTTTTTAACTTCTTCTGGCAACTCCTCTAAATTCCTTTCATTGCCTTGAGGAATGATAACTTTTGAGATGCCAGCTAAGTGAGCAGCAATAGTTTTTTCCTTTAAGCCTCCAATCCTCATTACCTTGCCTCTGAGGGTTATCTCTCCAGTCATGGCAATATTTCTTGGGATTGGTTTCTTTGTGAATGCAGAAGTAATGGCTGTAGCAAGAGCAATCCCAGCAGATGGTCCATCTTTTGGTACGGCTCCTTCTGGAACGTGAATATGAATGTTGTTTTCTTCAAACAGTTTGGAATCAATTTTGAGTTCTTTTGAGTGTGATTTTACGAATGTTAAAGCAGCTTGAGCTGATTCTTGCATTACCTCTCCAAGTTTTCCCGTTAAAACAACCTTTCCTTTTCCAGGAGTTAGGACCGCTTCGATAAATAAGATATCTCCTCCAACTGGAGTCCAAGCTAATCCCGTAGCTACGCCAACTTGATTTTTCTCCTCAGCTAGAGTGGCATCGTACTCTTCGGGTCCCAGTAAATCCCTGATAATTTTTGCTGTAATTTTAACTGGTTTAGAACTTTTTTTCTTTTCTAAAACTATTTTTTTTGCAATCTTTCTAGTAACTTTGCCAAGCTTTCTTTCAAGTTCTCTTACTCCTGCCTCTCTGGTGTATCTTTGAATAATTTTTTCTAAGCCAGAATCGGAAAACTCTAATTGATCACTCGAAAGCGCATTTGCATTAATCACTTTTTTGATGAGATGTTTTTTGGCGATATTAAATTTCTCGTTATAGGTATAACCTGGATAGTTAATAATTTCCAGCCTATCTCTTAGAGCTGGAGGAATTGTGTCGAGAGTGTTGGCGGTGGTAATAAAGATAACCTCAGAAAGATCATACTCAAAATCGAGGTAGTGATCTTCAAATTTGTGGTTCTGTTCTGGATCAAGAACCTCAAGTAAGGCAGCTGATGGATCGCCTCTAAAATCTTTGCCAACCTTGTCGATCTCATCTAAGATAAAAACTGGATTCTTACTCTTTGCAGAGATAATACCCTTAATAATTCTTCCTGGCATAGCGCCGATATAGGTTCTGCGATGGCCTCTAACTTCAGCCTCATCGCGAATTCCTCCTAGGGAAACTTTTGCAAATTTTCTCCCAAGTGCCTCTGCGATTGCTTGGCCGATGCTAGTTTTTCCTACTCCTGGAGGCCCGACAAAACAGATAATTGTGGGCAGGCTATTATTTTTTAGAGATTTTTTTTGTTTGGTGGAGATTTTTTCTTTTAGTTGTAAAACTGCGATGTATTCAAGCACTCTTTCTTTCACATCCTCCAGTCCATAATGACTATCGTTTAGCACCTTTTCAGCTTTTGAGATACTAATCTTTTTACTGTCAGATTTCCAAGGGAGATCAAAGACAGTCTCTAGCCAACTGGTAATATATCCGGTTTCTGGATTATTAGGAGACATGCTTTCTAGGCGATCTATCTCTTTTTTGATTTTTATTTTTGTTTCTTTGGGAAGTGTTGTTTTCTTTAATTTATCTCTGAAAGTTCGAGCGGTATCTTCACTGTCTTCAAATTCGCCCAACTCTTTTTTGATTGTGTTAAGTCTTTCTCGCAAAACACTCTCTCTCATATGTTTATCGAACTTTTGCTGTGTTTTAGAGGCAACATCTTTTTCAATTTCTAACACATTAACCTCATGATTAAGATGAGTTAAAACCAACTTCATGCGCTGTCTTACATCTAAGGTTTCAAGTAATTCCTGTTTTTTGTTTGTTTTGAGATTGAGCATGACACTGATTTGGTCTGTCATCTCACCAGTATTAGATCCACTCATCAATTTAATAAAATTCAAAAACTCAACCGGTTTGCCCATCTGAACAATTTTTTGAAAAGTTTGCTTAAGATGAGAAGCCAGAGCCATCTCTTCTTGATCTCCAGTTGATAAATTTTCTAGTTTGGTTACTTGGGCTTTAAAGTAAGGTTTTTCTTGAAGATATTCGAGTATCTCGACTCTAGCGATCCCTCTCACTAAAGCACTGAGATTATCTTCAGTCTTTAGTGTTCTCTCGATGATTGCTAAAACTCCAACCTTATACAAATCAGTTGTTTTGGGCTGATTGACGCTTGATCGTTTTTGAGAAACTAAAACAACCAATTTCTGATTTTCAGCTGCTTCTTTGATGGCTGCTACAGAAAAATTTCTTCCAAAAGTTAACACACTTTCTGTGTGTGGAAAAAGGAGTCCTTCTTTGAGTGGAATTACTGGTAAGGCAAATTGATTTGAGGGAAGATTGCTTTTTATTTCTTTATCAATCTTTTTCTTAATTTGTTCTTGTTCCGCAATTCTTTTTACTTTTGTTTGTTTAAGAATAGAGTTGAAAGGACTGTTCTTTAGTTTAATGCTTTCTTTTGAGTTTTCCTTACTCTCACTTTTTTTGTTTTTTTTGTCTTGATCAGCCATGAGTTTATATTATTATTTAATTTGTTTGTAGAATTAGCATTCTACACGTTGGAGTGCTAAATTTCAAGAACATTCTTAAGGGGAAGCAAAAAAGAATCTAAAGCGGTGTGGGTGACTATGGACTCGAACCATAGACCTCTATCTTATCAGGATAGCGCTCTAACCACCTGAGCTAGTCACCCAATTAGCAACAAGTTAACAACATTAATATGAGGTTGCTAACTAGCAGATTCTATCATAAGATTAATGATGATTCTAGATTATTTAATCTCAACTTGCTTACCATCCCAATCGACAGTAATTTTATTTTGAGATTTAATCTCTCCTTTAACTAATCTCATTGCTAAAACATCAAGAATCTCCTTTTGCATCAATCTCTTGAGAGGTCTAGCTCCATAGACAGGATCAAATCCAGCCTCAGCAAAATGTTTTATTGCCTCTTGAGTTAGTTCGAGTGTGAGTTCTTCGGCTTTTAGTTGTTGATTAAGTTCTTCGATTTGGAGTTTCACAATTTCGTGAATCTGCTTTTTGGTTAAGGGCTGAAAGATAATAATATCGTCGACTCTATTAATAAACTCTGGTCTAAAGTGGTTTTTTATTTCTGCGTGAATAGCAGCTTCTTGCTTTTGTTTATCTCCAGCAAATTGAGCCACCAGATCACTTCCAAGATTGGAGGTCATGATGATGACGCAGTTTTTAAAATCAACTGTTCGACCTTTTGAGTCGGTCAAACGGCCATCATCTAGAACCTGAAGTAAGACGTTAAATACCTCGCTGTGAGCCTTCTCTATCTCATCAAGCAAAATAACGCTATATGGATGACTGCGAACTGCTTCGGTGAGTTGTCCGCCCTCTTCATAACCAACGTAGCCTGGGGGCGAGCCGATCAGGCGAGCCACAGAATGTTTCTCCATGTACTCGCTCATGTCAATGCGGATCATCTTATTTTCATCATCAAAAAGATACCAAGC
>CAZQWI010000005.1:0-2194 GCA_964596995.1 uncultured Pseudomonadales bacterium | reverse complement strand
TCTTTTTGGATCTTGGCCATCTTTTTTTGTTGTTCCAAAAGTTGTTTCTCAACTTCAGGAATCTGGCCATAATTGATCTCGGCTGCTCTTTGAAGATTGTAGTTTCTCTCGGCTTGTTGAGCTTCTTCCTTTAAGTCATCAAGTTTTTTGTTTAGTTCTTTTACTGAATCTAGAATTTTTTTCTCGTTTTGCCAGTGAAGATTGAGCTGTTGATGTTTCTCTTTTAGTTCAGCTAACTGCTTTTCAATTTCTTGGAGTCTTTCTTTACTTGTCTGGTCAGACTCTTTTTTTAAAGCTTCTTTTTCGATTTCTAACTGTCTAATCTGTTTTTCCAACAAGTCAACTTCTTCAGGCTTGCTATCAATCTCAATCTTGATTGATGCTGCAGCCTCATCCATCAAATCGATGGCTTTGTCTGGCAAAAATCGATCGCTAATGTAACGATCTGAAAACTGAACTGCTGCCACCAATGCATTATCTCTGATACGAACTCCGTGGTGAGCTTCATATTTATCTTTAACTCCTCTTAAAATAGAGATAGCTTCTTCGACCGATGGCTCATCAACTGGAACCGGTTGAAATCTTCTCTCAAGCGCTGCATCTTTTTCTATATATTTTCTATATTCTTTGATGGTGGTGGCACCAATCATTCTTAGTGATCCTCTAGCAAGAGCTGGCTTGAGCATGTTGCCAGCGTCGGTACTGCCTTCAGCTGCACCAGCGCCAACGATGGTGTGGAGTTCGTCCACGAATAGGATAATTTGGCCATCAGACTTTTCAACTTCTTTGATGACAGCTTTGAGTCTATCCTCGAACTCGCCCCGATATTTTGCTCCTGCCAATAAAGATCCAATTTCCAGATTTAAAACTAACTTGTTTTTTAGAGCGTCTGGGACTTCTCCGTCAATAATTTTTTTAGCTAAGCCTTCAACGATGGCTGTTTTTCCGGTACCTGGTTCTCCAACAAGAACTGGGTTATTTTTTGTTCTTCTAGATAAAATTTGAGTGATTCTGCGAATTTCTTCCTCCCTGCCGATTACTGGATCAATCTTGCCTTGCTGGGCTAATTGAGTAAAATCTTGGGTATATTTTTCAAGAGCTTGATATTTGTTTTCAGGATCGCGATCGTTTACTTTTTGGTTTCCTCTGATCTTTTCAAGAGCTTTTGTTACCTCTTTTGAGTTAGTATTGAGTAACTCTTGAATTTCTTTTAGATCGAGTAATCCTAAAAAAAGATGCTCGGTACTAATAAATTCATCTTGAAGTTTACCGGCTTCAGATTCTGCCTGACTAAAAACTTTATTTAATTCTGAAGATAAATATGGTTGGGTTTGTTCTGATACTGACGGCTGTTTGTCGAGCAGTTGTTCAATATTTGCAGAAATGCTCTGCGGATTAATTTCTAGTTTTTGTAACAATGATGGCACAATGCCATCTGTTTGTGTCACCAGCGCCAGAAGAAGATGTAATGGTGTGATGGTTGGATGATTATTGTTAATGGCAAGCTGGAGAGCTTCTTGAACTGCTAAGCTTGCTTTGGTAGTAAACTTTTCAGGATTCATAGAAATATTTTAACTGATAATAGATGTTGTTTCTTTATTTTACCACTTCTCTTTAGACACTATTTTTCTGGTATTCGCTCAAAATTTTGATATATAAGTTTAGTTTTTGATAGTATTTTTTCGACTAAGCCGATCTATTGCGATACATTAATACAAAATTAATATATATCATTGATGCTTTCTAATATAAAAAGTAACCTATTGATTAAATAAGATTGCTTAATTGAGTTTACTTGAAAAACTGGTGAAGTGAGTTTACACCTTAACAAAAGAGACAGCAATATGTTGCACTTTACATGTGATACAAACACGGTGGTAAAAATTGACCTAAAAATTTTTAAGGTTCTTAGGATTTTCGTTTCACTTGTATTTCTACAAGTATGGAGAGAGGGTCGTGTGCCCCTACCATTCTCCTTAGAAAGGAGGTGATCCATCCGCACCTTCCAGTACGGATACCTTGTTACGACTTAGTCCTCATCGCCAACCTCGCCGTAGAAGGGCTGTTCCCATCGTAAGAAGGGTTACAGTCTCCCGCTTCGGGCGTTGCTGACTTTGCTGGCTTGACGGGCAGTGTGTGCAAGGAGCGAGAACGTATTCACCGCAACCTGCTGATTTGCGATTACTACCGATTC
>CAZQWI010000004.1:18439-23879 GCA_964596995.1 uncultured Pseudomonadales bacterium | reverse complement strand
ATGACGATCCAACATTAAATCTCCAGCAAAAATAATACTTAATTTGGGTTCTTTAGTTGGTTCTGGGATTATAGTTTCAGTTGCGGCTTTCTCGCCGGTCCAGACTGAACCAGATTTTAAGTGTGTTCTTCTAGATAAACCTAGAGTCTGTGGCTGAAAAAACCATAGATAAAGAAAGCCTAGCGTGACACCAGCTATAAATGGAAAGAGATAACGAAGCAATTTGGATTTTTCCATCTTTTTTCTGCTTGATGTTATACTATTAACTATATCGTATTGTTCATCAAGATGCTATCGAAAATACAGAGAGTTCCGAAACTTTTACTGCAGTTGTTACTGCTAATTGGCCTGACTGTGATTTTTTTCGCAGTTGGCTTTCTGTATCAAAGAAGCTTATCTCACACGAAAGAATCAGAATTAGCCACCACCATCACTGAGCCAAACATCCAACATCCAACTGGTGATAACCTAGATCCAGTTCAAACTGTAGAAGTTTTCTATAACTGGTACTTAAGCTATGATAGCAACGCTCTCAATACCGACTCTTTTCTTAACTCAAAACTAATATCTACCAGATTAAAAGAGATTATCTCACTCCAACATAAAACTGAGTCTTCCTTTCAGACTGATCCTTTTACATTAACCGAGACATTACCTGAGTCATTTACGATTTATGATTCTAAAGTTGAGGAGCAGTTAGCTACAGTTAAAATATCATTTTTCTCAGAACAAAAAGAGATTTTTAGAGAAGTAAATTTAATATTGATAGATGAAAAGTGGCAAATTGATCAAGTTCAAGTAATTGAGAACATATCCGAATCCACCAATGATAAAGATTTTATTGAAGTTAAGGTATATTTTAATGACAGCAGTCGATACCCAGAAGATGAAGGTTTTCAATGTGAACAAGTTTTTGGGTTCACTCGCAATATTCCTACGACAACTGATCTAGAAACAAAAATCAAATTAACCCTTAACGAACTATTTAAAGGACCAACAGTAGAAGAGAAGGAAGGTGGAGCTACCTCCGCATTTAGTGATTCTACTGCTAAGCTCCTCAATGCTGTTAGAGTAATCGATAAAACTGCATATCTTGACTTTATCAATGGTACAGAAGTGTTAGCTGGAAATAACTCTTCTTGCGGTGGTGGTTCTTTAATCGCTCAAATTGAAAACACCGTTAAGCAAAATTTTGAGATTGAGAAAGTTGTTATGTCTGACAACGGCAATGCTGAAGATTTTTATTTATGGCTACAGTTAGGTTGCGAAGAAGAAAATAATTTTTGCCAGACTGTTTTTTAATAAATAGTTTCTTTTCATTAACTTGAAATATTATTGATACTTCGAATCAGCGAACCTCCAAACGTATGAAAGTCTCCAATTAACTGCTCTAGATCATAATCTGGATTTTGCTTAAATTCCAAATCTATCAATAAACAAAATCCTTCAATAACAACTGGGAATTGCGTCAGGTCTTTTGTTAGGTTCTTTAAGACGCTGTAATCAATTTATACAAGAGTTGCCTGGCTTTCTTTATCAAGCATCTTTTTCATCTGACTCTGTAACTCATAGAATTTTTCCTAAAAATATTTCTACCTGAAATTTAAAATCGCTTATATCAAAATTTTCGACATCTCCCATACTAAAAACCACCAATTGCATCAATTTTTGCGAGAGTTTATCTTGAGTTACAACTTTTATTACTTTTTCCACAAGTTCTTGTGCCTGTACACGAACATCTTTCAACTCTTCACCTGTAACGCTGAGCATAGATACGGTTAATTCTTCATTCATTTCTGTCATAAAAAAATTCTCATACTTATATCTCAACTAGATTATCAACACTCTTAATCAGAAAGTAAAGAACTAAATTCAAAGATTAATTATTTCTATTAATGAACTAGTTTTATGTAATAAATACACAATAAATATGATATAATATATGATATTATTACTCGACATTTGTTTCTAAAATTAATTTTTCCAACTTTTTATTCCAATGAATAGTCTTGAAAAACAGAATTTGATTTCATTCTCTCCTGATCGCGGTTATATGCATATCGTTAGTGATTGTAGAAAACCCGACACCATAACCAATGGGGGTCTGAGGGTTCTTGCAAATGCTGGCGCTCAGCTCATGAACTCTCCTCATTATTGGCATCAATATACATCACCAGCGAGCGCAGAGATAGTCAAAAGAAATGAAGCTTGCATGAGAGCTTGGATGTATACCTTCACTAATCCAGGAGAAGTTTTCACACACCGTTTTGCAAATACTGATCATCTTCGTGTAATTAAACGTACATTTGAAAATATTAATATCCCCCTAACGACTGACTGTTGTCATATTTCTGGAAATTTTCCTACTGACGGAACCTTGATGCCACAAGTTTTGGATCCGATAACACTATCGGGTAAAGGGCTAGATCATACTGCAAAAGCTAATCTAAATGCATACTATAAAAATCAAACCAATCGCATTTGGGATCAAGCGGGAGTTCCAACCCCACAAACACTCATCATCAACCGAGACAATTCAGCTTCTCAAATAACTAAGTGGCTGGAAAAATTCAGTCAATATGACCAACTTGTGATAAATATTACTGGCGGATCAGGTGGGTTTGGGCTGAAGTTTGTTCCTTACGTACACGCTGTTACCGAAATACAAGCTCTACTTACTACGTTTCCTGAGGAAAATCATATAATGGTTCAAGGAAAATTACCTCTTGAAGCCTCTCCCGGAATTATATTTGCTATCGACGATCATGGTGTAAAGATGCTTCAAGTTGCAGATCAGAGATTTTCCGCTCCAGGAGTTTTTGCTGGCAATTGCTGGTTCAAGGAAATAATTGATACTTATGAAGATCAGTTTCCTGGATTTACACAAGCATGTTTAAACTCAGCAATAGCTTTACAAGCTACGGGTGTTCGCGGACAGGTCAACGTAGACGTTCTTCTTTTATCAAAGCAGACAGCAGAAAGATTTAATCTACCACAGACTGTGTTTAGAGAAGCAAATGTCCGCTCATCGGGGTCTTCCCCAATTGTAAGATTTGTGCATAATGGCAGTATTCATGGTCAAGCTATAGCTCGCGTGATTACCAACACTTGCCATACTGTGAGTGAAGATGATTTTATTAATTTTGAAGCTCCCCTCCATCCCCATATAACAGCTGTGTTGTACAATTATGCTCAAGATGGTAAACTTTCTTTTGCTATCATGGGCACAGATATAGTCACATTAGATGATTTGCATCAATATGAAAAAGATACTCTTCATTGTCTTAACGCACGGTAATGAAACTGCTGGACTAGAACTATTTTTAAACCATTCTTATGGCAAAACTGATAAAGTCGAGTGGGAAGTTGTTATCGGGAATCCCGAAGCTAGTTGGTTGCAAATACGCTTTTTAGAAGAAAACTTAAATCGGATTTGTGCTAATCCCTCTTCACACGATTCATATGAAGGAAAACGAGCACAACTCTTACAGAAAAAAATGCAAGATTTTGATGTAGTGTATGACATCCACACCACAAGTTTCATCAAAGATACAATTAATGATTGTGTGTTTATAAATTCACTAGATTCTCTTGAAGATACTCATTATGCTCATGCTAAGAACGTCATTCATGACAGCACAGCCAATGATCAATATGTCACCTCACTTCATCCAAATGGCATAACTTTAGAATATACAAAAACTGCAAACATACAGCAGGATCGAGAGCGAATTCTGGCTGATTTTAAAGCTATTATTAATCAGAAAAAAGTCAGTATTCAAAAAAACCTTCTGGAGTTTGCGGGACTTATTTCCCAAACACAGGCACAAGAATTAAGTCTTGATTGGAGAGACTTTCAACCAATTTCTGCTAAAGACATCAAACAATTAAACTTGACCAAGAAGGCATACTTACCGATATTCGTCAACCCAATAGAAAAAGATGCTGAAGTTTATGCTGCTGTTAATCTGATAACTAATCCAACTTCATAAACTCAGTCAAAGTCAGCTAAAACATTCATTTGTAGAAGCAAAATTTACTTAAATTAATAATTAGAATTATTGCAGTCGAGGTGGGGCGAGATTAGGACTAATTGAAATACTTTACTTAATTTGTAATATTTTAAAAAAAGTAATAGTTATTCTCTATTGCGAAGAATTATTCCTGGTAAAATATGGTTGAGCTACTCCCAATCCAGTCTGCATCGCCACACTGTCTAATTTATATGTAAACTGATACATTATCTCGTGAAGATGATCGGGGTGAAACACGTTCTCTGGCTCTTTTTCGTGATGTTTGATAGTTGCATAAGTAATACAAAATTCATTGAAGTCCAGATTAGGTTTAACTTTCTTGCCATTAATAAAAACCATGTTCCCAATCCATGTTTCAAAAGCGTCTAACACTCCTTCATGATCATAGGGAGCATCAATTCTAACCTCTCTTGCAAATAACGGACCAGTTGCCAACATATTGAAAGAAGATCCTTCCCTGAGTAAATATGCAAGAAAAGTATGAAAAGCCAATGAGTCTTTACTTTCTGAATCAACATTTCCAAACCGACTGGCTGTTTTTCTGTAAAAATAATCTAAAGTTGTTAATCCTGTTTTCAGCTGAAAAGAAACATCAAATTCTAAAGAACCTGCATGAACAAATGCTTCTTTTTCAGCTAGGGCAACATCTTTCCCAGCCTGAATATGTTTTTCTTTCGAAGTTTTAATTGCTTCAACAGCTTGAAGAGCTTCTTCATCATCGCCACAAAGATCAAATATAGCTTTGATCATGTCAGGATTCATTATTTGTTCATATAACAGTCTTTTATAATTAAAATCTTTCCTAGTTTCGTCTGTTTCTTTCCAATGCTTCCAATATTGGGAATAATAATACCTTGCTCTTGCTGTTGCCTCAGTCTCTCTTATTCTTAGCGGTTGACTGTTCCAATAGTGTTCAAGATGAATAGTGTCGAGGGCAATTGCAAGTTGAGTGGGATTAACTTTTTGCCACCTGCTGGGAGAGTCACCCAAACCAATTTGGTCAAAAACTTGCCTTGAGCTTTCTTCTTCAAAAAAACCATCTAACAAATGGCCATGTTTTTCAATAAAGTTATCAACCTCGTTTTTAAATCGAGATCTAACCTCAGCTCTATTCTTCTGAACTTCCCAGAGTTTTTTTAGAGATGCAGCTGCATCTGGATAATCGTTTTCAATCTCTGCAATTAAAACTTGTTTATCAGCATCTTGATAAAGAGGATCATATAAAGCGGCTGCTGTTACTTGCAGTTCCATGTCGTTTATACCAATTGTTGATGGACCGATAATTCTTTGAGCACCCTCTAGACTAAGAGGGAAATCTCCATGGAAAAACCGAGCAAGCCTTGCCTTTATACCTTCTTTACTGGAGATAATGTCTTGAAGATACTGGCCAAGATTAAATCTTCTTG
>CAZQWI010000004.1:11917-18371 GCA_964596995.1 uncultured Pseudomonadales bacterium | reverse complement strand
CACAAGCCGAACTTTTTCTACGCTTACATCTTCTTGATAGACATATTTATTAAACTGTGTTGAACCGCTGTGATAACAAAGATTAAGTAGTAAGATGAAATCAATACTCAATCTACTAGCAATTAGTTGGATATCAGCCAGAAATTGATTAATCCTAGCAAAATACTCTTGACTATTTGCCACTTGATGAGAGAAATAAAGCCGAGTTAATGGTTCAAGATGTTGGACAACAGATTTCCACCAATTAAAACTCATCAAGTCATCCCTATCTCCAATATATCTTACGTATAGAAGGTGGAACTGTTCTTCATTTAGGTTAACTGCTTCCTTAATATTGATGTTATTTTCTGCTTGTTGCGGTAACGGTCTTGCACCAAAAGCACGTGAGACAGCTCTTAACTCTGGGTTTGAAAAGGCCATTACTCCGATTGCACCAGTAAAAATTGCTGAAAGTTTTAAAAACTCTCTACGAGTGAATGATCTCTTTACTCTCCTTAGCTCAGAGCTTATTCCCTGAGTTAATAAATAAGGACTCATCAAAGAAAAAAGCTTCTAGTAGATTGACAACTTTTCAGTTACATCAGTACTACCGAGTCTTTGTGTTTCTTTTACGGCTACTATTCGTAATTCAAGTTCTTCAATAGCATCCGGCTCAACTCTCCATTCCTTTAGATATTGAGCTCTCTTTTTGCCGCTACTTTTAAATATTATGGGAATTAATTCAGCCAAAGCTTGATATTGTTCTTCTACATATTGTTGTAAAATCTGAACTTCAGCTTCAGCAAAAATTGAAACATTCCGTCTTGGTTTTGCACATGCTTGTCTTAAAGCAACGTTCTGGTCATACAAGAAGTTTTGAAAACCTATTTCAGTCTCGTCATCGATTGCAATATGTCTTTCCTCACTTCGTCTTAATTTAATTGGAGAAATGATTTTTTCTAGCCTATTAAACAAAAATCCTCTTGATGGTTTTTCGTCTTGTTCTTTTATCACACTATTTTATTCTATCAGTTTAAATATTATTTTTTTTGCTTGAAAAAAAATAGATGTGAACAATGCAATTGTAAAACTGCTTGTACTTCTGAAAGAAATACGTTTATTGCAGATGTGCTAATGACAAAGCTAATCGTATCAACATAAAACTTATCTAAGTAAAAAAACTGAAGTATAACTATCCGCGAACAAAAAAACAGCAAAGACGTGGTGAATACTTTGGAACTGTGATTTTAGAGATGGAAAAATCTTGTCTTCCAGGGCAACTAAACTGTGGAAACCACTTGAAAACTTCAATAATGAGACTGATTTGGACAGGATGCGGGACATCGTGAACAACGTTAAAACTATTATACAAAAAACAACCGAGGAGATCTACATTCCGAATTGCCTCATCAAAAATGTAACGGAAATTGAATCGATGCCTCATGGGAAAATGTACTCCAAACTAATAAGGAGTACCTATGCTAACCATGAGACAAAAACAGGCTCTAACAGCCACTATTGTTAGAAGATATCAAAAAGCTAGCAAGAAAGAAAAGACAAGCATCTTGGACGAGTTTGTAGCCAATACAGGATACAATCGCAGTTATGCCAGAAGAGCGATCAATCTGGCGCAGTCAAAAGATTATCGAAGAAAAAAGAAGAAAAAGGTGGTGGTTAAAAAAAGATACGACTTGCAAGTGAAGGTTGCACTTACTCGTATTTGGATTATCCAAAACTACATTTGTGGCAAAAGATTAAAACCATTTATACCAGAACTGATTCGTATTCTAAAACGAGATAATGAACTGGAAATAACACCACAGGTAGAAGAAAGGCTGAAAACAATTTCAGCAGCCACCATTGATCGTCTATTGGCTCCAACTAAAGCCAAACTTAAAGTGAGGGGAGTTGGTGGAACCAAGCCAGGAACATTACTAAAAAACCAGATACCAATTAGAACCTTTACTGATTGGGATAGTTTAAAACCAGGATTCTTTGAACTAGATAGTGTAGCTTTTTGTGGAGAGACACTAATGGGTCAGCATGTATGGGGTCTTAACTTCACTGATGTGGCAACAGGCTGGGTAGGACTAGATGCTGTTATAGGGAAAGGACAAGATGGTATTCATCAAGCTACAAAGGAGCTTAAGCAGAGACTACCTTTTACAATACTTGGTATTGACAGTGACAATGGCTCTGAGTTTATCAACGCGATTATGTTTCGCTATTGCCAAGAAGAAAAAATCACCTTCACCAGAATCAGACCAGGTAAAAAGAATGATAACTGTTATGTGGAGCAAAAAAACTACACAACCCTTAGAACCTTTTTAGGTTATCAGCGATATGACACCAAAGAGCAACTACAGATCATCAAGAAATTATTGAGAGTAGTTGAGCTTTATGTCAACCTTTTTCAGCCATCAAGAAAAATGATTAGCAAAACCAGAAAAGGAGCGAAGGTACACAGAACATATGATGAAGCACAAACACCATACCAAAGAGTGATAAAATCTGGGATACTAGACAAGTCCAATAAAACTCAACAGAATATTCTTTATGAGAATATTAACCCAGCCCAACTACAAAGAGAAATGATCAAATTTCATAAACAACTTGCAAAACTCAATCGTTACAAATTAGATGAGGCAACGAATACCCGCTTCCGTTACCTTTTTCGATGAGGCAATATGCATTCCGGATTTGAAACTTGAGTATCTAGTTTAATTATTGTTCAAGACTTATTTACATCTTATACTTGTTTTATGAAAGTAATTTTTTCTGATCATAAAGAAAAAATCATTAAAACTTCACAGTTGATTGACTTCAATATTCAAAGCAAAGGCATTTATCTCATTCAAATTTCAGCTAAAACCAAAGACGAAAAGCAATTGGGTGGCACTGACGATGAAGATTTAAGAGTTGAGATTGATGGCCGTAAATTCCCACTAGATGTCTTAGGAGATCATGACTTTTAATCTCCTAGTGTCCACTATTATTTTGTCTTTTATTCTTTTTCCTTTACCCACACTAACTATTGATAATACCAATGACTGGAACACTGAAGACACTTCTCAAAAAGAGGAAATTGAAGTAGAACCAATTAATTTCGAAGTAGATAACAAACAATATAAAGAATATAAAAAAACAATTCCTTCAAGTATCCAGAATTTTTCTTACGACTTAGATGGGAATGGTACTGATGAAAAAATAATCATCAAATCGTATCCAGGCTTCCCTGGAGATCAAAACACTGAGATCTATATCAATTCAAACCCTAATCCAATTTTTACAGAGGTTGGCAGCTTTTACTCTTTAAATGTTCACAAAATGGATAATACAAGAAATTATGTAACTGAATTACAACTTCAAACAGGTCAATCTCTCAACGCTCTTTTTTATTCTTATCAAGATGGTGAGTTAGAAAGAGTTCCAGTTTCTACACAGAAAAACCACCATCTTGGCACGGAATTATGAGTAGAAACATTCCTGAGTTTAGGGATATAAATAAAGACGGGAACTTGGAACTCTTAGCTTATTACAATTTTCTTAATGATCCCACCAGGACAGTTGAAGTTTATGAATATAGTGATGGTTCTTTTAACTTAAACTATTGACATCACTTTAATATGGCATAGAATTATTTTATATATAAACCATATTAACAATATATGCATTATCTTTCTTCTAAACTAGCGCAAAGAATCGATCAAAAACTAAATCGACTCCAAGCTCTGCGCCCTCTGCCAAGTTCTGCAGTAAAAAAGCTACAGGAGCGTTTTGAGATTGAGATGACCTATAACTCAAATGCCATAGAAGGCAACAGTCTTACTCTCAAAGAAACGTTTCTCGTCATCAATGAAGGACTAACAATTAAAGGCAAACCGCTCAAAGACCATTTAGAAGCCAAAGACCACCATGAAGCATTGGAAATGGTTTATGAATTGATTAATCACGCTAGTCAGCCTACTCTATCTGAACAACTTGTTCGAACCTTGCACCAATTGGTGGTCAAGAAAACTGATGAGGAATTTGCTGGAAAATATAGGACGAGTAATGTGTACATTGGTGGTGCTGATCATGTTCCTCCCAATGCTTTGCAAGTTTCGGCAGATATGAAACAGCTCATGTCTTGGTTCGCTAAGCAGCAAAAACATTTGCACTCAATTGAGCTGGCCGCCTTACTTCATCATAAATTAGTTTATATTCATCCGTTTTTTGATGGAAATGGTCGCACTTCCAGATTGGTAATGAATGTAGTTTTGATGAGAGCTGGTTACCCATTAGCAGTAATTTTGAAAAATGATCGGCAAAAGTATTACCGAGCTTTACAAGCTGCTGACCAGGGAAAGCTCTCAGCCATAGTTAAGTTTGTTGCTCAGACTGTAGAACGATCACTGGATATTTATTTAAAAACATTAACTCCAGAATCACAGGATAAAGAACGCTACTTACCACTGTCTGAAATTAGTAAAGACACACCCTACTCAACTAAATACTTAAATTTGTTGGCTAGACAAGGAAAACTAGAAGCCCACAAGCAAGGTCGTAATTGGCTTAGTAGCAAAGATGCGTTAGAGCGATATCTTAATGGAAGAGAAAGAATACGAAAAGTAAAGAGATAGGTTTCTCCTGCCATATTCGCGCCAAAAATATCAGTATATGTAATTTTCTGTAGATTTCTGTCAATTTCGGCGGAGGCGGTGAGATTCGAACTCACGAAGCCGTAAGGCTCTGGTTTTCAAGACCAGTGCAATTGACCGCTATGCGACGCCTCCAGTTTTTAACCCTAAATACGAGTCAACTAACTTAGGTATTGTACCAAATCTTAATCTGCTTGGCGTGAGCTGTTTTTTTGTGTATAGTATTATTATTGTTCAGATATCAGATCTCTGATAATTGTCCAAAATATCATGCCCAATCAACAAAACAGTTCGATCAACAACAATAATTCTCAACCCGAGTCTTCGCCATCAACCAATCAGACTCAGCAGCAAGAAAAATTGTCATATCCTCACTCAAAACTTGAAGAGTCGCCGATTGCCCCATGGATTTACAAACCGCTACCAGAGCAAGATATCTTGCAGTGGACAGCTCTAAGCAGACCTTTTAAAAAAAGAAATAAAAAATACTACAGCACCATGGCAATTATTGCCCTGTTAATTTCTTTAATTTTAGGTTTTGCTGGACAGCTAGCTGCGATTACCGTGGTCATTGCTGTAGTTTTTTTGGCATATGTTTTGTCAGTTGTTCCCCCACAAAAAATCAATTTTAAAATAACTACTTGGGGTATCAAGGTCGAAAAAACACTATATTATTGGGAAGAGCTAGGCAGATATTGGTTTTCTGACAAACACAATGAAAAAATGCTCAATGTTGAGTGTGCTCGTTTTCCCAATCGCCTCACCATTTTACTTGGGGATCAGAATCAAGAAGTAATCAACACAATTCTTTCTGAAGTCTTATTGAACCAAAAGCCAGAGCCAACTCTTTACGAAAAAGCAGCAGCCTGGCTTCAAGAAAAAATTCCCCTTGATATAGAAGAGTAATTTTTAATTATCCAACTCCTGCTCAATATATTTTAATACTTCTTTAACGTGATTCTTTGGATTTACTCTTGGCCACACTTTTTTAATTTTTCCCATAGAATCTACTAAAAATGTTGATCTTACCGTCCCCATATAGCTCTTCCCCATCATCCTCTTTTCTTGCCAAACTCCAAAACCATCTTGAAGCTCATGATCTGGATCTGAAAGTAACTCAAAATTTAGCGATAACTTCTCCTTAAATTTTTGATGAGATTTAACTGAGTCTTTGCTGACGCCCAATATCTTAACTCCTTTTTCTGAAAAAATGTGTTTAAGTTCTTTAAACTGATTGGCTTCAAGAGTACAACCAGCTGTATTATCTTTAGGATAAAAATAGATTATCAAAGATTGACCAAGATAATCTTCCAGAGTAGTTTCTTCACCTTTTTCATTAAATAACTTTATTTGAGTTGGTATTTTATCTTTAGCTTGTAGCATAGTTAAACATAATTAATATCAAAGTAAAAGATACCACTAAAAAAGATTGTAGATTGTAAGATAAATCACAAATGTGATTCAAAAAAGAGTTTTTCTAATTCAGATATATGCAAAAATAACTATTTTCCAACAGATTTTTCTCCCAAATATTGAGAAAACCTTAAAAGATAGCCGTCAGGATCTTGGACCAAAAACTCTCTGCATCCCAGTAATTTTTTATCTTTTCTGTACCAGCTATCTTCAGAAGCTTGAAATAAAGAGTATTCATGAGCAGTCAAAGAGTCTAGTAATGGTTGAATATTATCGCAATCAATCTGGAAATTAACACCTCTTCCAAAAGGATGGGTAAGTTTACCGGTAAACCAATTATTATTTACCTGCTCGATCATAATCTGGCTACCCTGAAAAGATAAAAAAGCGGTTCTCTAATATATTTATACATCTCAAGGAAC
>CAZQWI010000004.1:9409-11894 GCA_964596995.1 uncultured Pseudomonadales bacterium | reverse complement strand
AAAATCTGAAACACTAAATTCAGGGATAAGGGAGTTAAAATTCATATATCTTACAAACTTAAAAAAATATAAGAAAAGTCTGGTCGGGCTGACTGGACTTGAACCAGCGACCTCGCGCACCCCATGCGCGCGCTCTAGCCATCTGAGCTACAGCCCGATTATGTATTTTTAAGCTATTTTTCAGTTTGAATGTTTAGACTCTTAATATCAAAACAAAAAATCGCTCATAATAACTCAGTATTGTAAATCAGAGATTATATAAATTCACTATTCATTTTTTTTGAAAGATTAAGTATAGTGAATCAAAGAACTGAACAAAAACCAAACATTAGTTAATAAATATCACAACAAAGGAACACAGCATGACCAAAAAAGAACCAAAAAAAGAGATTAAAAAAATTGAAAAAGAAACCAATGCTAACGTTTCAAGCCAAGTAAGTTCTCAAAAGATGCAGGCAATTAATATTGCTATGAAACAGATTGATAAAGAATATGGACAAGGCTCAATCATGAAGTTGGGAGAGTCTCTTCGAAACATCGATAAAGTACCCGCAGTTCCAACCGGTTCAATCTCATTAGATTTAGCTCTCGGAGTAGGAGGATATCCCAAAGGTAGAGTTGTCGAAATTTATGGACCAGAGGCCTCAGGAAAAACAACCCTCTGTCTTCACGCTATTGCTGAAGTCCAAAAACAAGGAGGGGTAGCTGCTTTTATCGATGTAGAGCATGCACTTGATCCAACTAGAGCTGAAAAAATTGGTGTTAATCTTGAGGAGATGCTGATTTCACAACCCGATTACGGCGAACAAGCTTTAGAGATTGCTGAAAAACTGATTCGTTCTGGTGGTGTGGATATTCTTGTGATTGATTCGGTAGCCGCTCTTGTACCTAAATCAGAAATTGAAGGAGAGATGGGAGATTCACAGATGGGCGTTCAAGCCAGACTAATGTCTCAAGCCATGAGAAAGTTATCTGCGGCCATTAACAAAACCAACACTTTGGTTATCTTTACCAATCAGATTCGTATGAAGATCGGTATCATGTTTGGTAGCCCAGAAACTACTTCTGGAGGACAAGCTTTAAAGTTTTACGCCTCACAAAGATTAGATGTAAGACGTATTGGCGCCATTAAAGAAGGAGACGAAGTTGTTGGTAGCAGACACAGAGTAAAAGTCACTAAGAATAAAGTTGCCCCTCCATTTAAAAAAGCTGAGTTTGATATGAACGATAAAGGTATTTCCTGGAGCGGAGATATCCTAGACTTAGCTGTTGAGATGGAAATTATCGAAAGATCGGGTAGTTTTTATAAGTATGAAGGAGAAGTGATTGCTCAAGGGAGAGAGGCTAGCAAAGAGTTTTTAGAAAAAAATCAAAAATTAGCTGAAAAAGTAAAAAAAGCCATCTGGGAACAAATTCGATCTAAATAAACTCGCTAATTGATATTTAGCTTTGTCACATCTCAGTAGAAGTAAGTTAGTCTTTCAAGCCCAAGATATAATTATTAGGACTAAACGGGTTTTGATTGATTTAAAGGGTATTTTTTAATCTACTTCAAGAGGATTTTAATTGACTAAAACTCTCTTTAAGCATATAATAGCCTTTGCAGTGACGAGAGATCGTCCGATCAGATAACTAAATTACTAAGAAACTAGAATATTAATCACCTTATGAGTCCAGATCAAATAGCGGTACATCCTACTATTTTCTATTTAGATCACACTCGGTCTTAGTTTTCCACCTATCTGATTTCTGGTGAATTAGCCAGAAAAACTCTCACTGCTATAAACAGTTATTTAACTGTTTTGTATGTTATTTGAAAAAATTTAGTACACAAAGGAGTAGATTATGGCATTTTTTAACAATTTATCATCGTTATTTTCGAGAGATCAGAAGCAGAATGCTCAAACAAACAAGAAACCAACCAAATCGGTAAAGTTTAGTCAGAAGCAGCCATCTGTTCAAAATAATAAACAGAATCAAAACAAACAACCAACAAAGAAAGACTTTTCCAAAGTAATCTCAGCACAAGAGATAGCTCAAGAAAAAGAGGCCTTACTTAGAGAAGCTAAAGCTCAAGCAAGAGAGATTGTCGTTGAAGCAAAAGACTCTGCTTTGCAAATAAAAGCTCAGGCCGACAAAACAGCCAGAGAACAAGAAAAGGAATTAGTTCTTAGAGAAAAAACTTTAGACAGTAAGTTAGACAAACTTGATCGAAGACTTGATCAAATTCAACAGCAAGAAAAAGGTCTTAGTTCCGAAAAAGAAACCCTTGAAAAACTAAAAACAAAGGCTGAGGAAACAAAAAACAAGATGATCCAGAGATTGGAAGAAATCTCTGGCATGACTCAACAAGAAGCCAAAGATGCTCTGCTTGATGGTCTTGAGAAGCAACTTACTCAACAAATGGCTCAGTTGGTTCGTCAAAAAGAGGAAGAGGCTCAGCTTGAGATTGCTGATAAAGCCAAGGAGATGCTAATCGATACTA
>CAZQWI010000004.1:0-9399 GCA_964596995.1 uncultured Pseudomonadales bacterium | reverse complement strand
TGAGAAATGGAGCTACCGATTTTGTGGCTGAATATACGGTATCTGTAGTTAAGATTCCCTCAGAAGACGTTAAGGGGAAAATTATTGGTAAATCAGGTAGAAACATCCACGCTTTTGAACACCTAACTGGCGTAGATCTCGATCTAGATTATTCTGACTCAGAAGTAAGACTTTCGTGTTTTGACCCTGTTAGAAGAGAAATTGCTAGGATTACTCTGGAAAGATTGATTAAAGATGGCAGAATTCAACCAGTTAGAATTGAACAGGTGTTAGAAAAGGTTAAAGGTGAGGTTGACCAAATTATGTTGGAGGCCGGAAAAGATCTCTGTCAAAGAGTTAATGTCTACAACCTTCCCCAACCACTCATCAAGATTCTGGGTAGATACAAATATCGTTTCTCTTACGGACAAAACCTTATTAAACACACTCTAGAAGTTACAAAAATTGGAACAAAAGTTGCTCACGAACTAGGCTTAGATGTTAATATAGTCAAACTTGGATGCTTATTGCATGATATTGGAAAGGTGTCTGACAATCCTGAAGATAATCACGTTGAGGCTGGTGTCAAAATTGCTAAAAAATTTAATATGCCACAGGCAGTTATAGACTGTATCGCTCAGCATCACGAAGATGAAGCATTCTCTTCTCCTGAATCAATGGCTGTTTATATTGCTGACGCTATTTCTGGAGCTCGACCAGGAGCAAGATATGAGAATATTGAGGAGTATTTTGAAAGACTTGAGAGTCTTGAACAGATTGCAACTAGCTATAGCGAAGTTGCCGAAGCATACGCTGTCAAGGCAGGAAGAGAGGTAAGAGTATTGCTCAATCCTGAGAAATCTAAAGATGATGATGTTGCTGTGTTGGCTAATAAAATCAAGGAAAAGATTGAGGATAAGCTCACCTACCCTGGTTCAGTCAGCATCTGCGTCATTAGAGAACACAGACATACTGCCACCGCAAAATAGAGCTTAGCCGTAATTTATCGAAGATTATTTGTTACAATATAGAAAATATGACAAATGCTATTTCAGTTATGCAGATAGTTATATCTGTTTTATTGGTGGTTTTTATTCTTTTGCAAGCTCAAGGAACAGGACTGGGAAGTACGTGGGGAGGAGGAGGTGAAACATATCATACTAGAAAAGGTGTCGAAAAAATTGTGTTCATCTCAACAATAATATTAATCTGTTTGTTTATATTATTATCAGTTGCCAGCTTAATACTGTAAGTGATTGCTCTATCACTACTTCATGAGAAAATTTTATTGGTACTTTACCGCATACGTTAGAAAGCATGGCCCTACTGTGATCATCTCGGTTATTGGAGGGGTGCTATTCTTTTCTATCCTTATGCCTCTATTAATGAGAAGGCTAACCATTAAAAAACGTCAATATATCGGTGTAGTTGGCGAATATAACCTTCAAACTCTCCCAAGTGAAATAAAGCATAAGCTCAGTATGGGACTAACTACCATTGATCCCGAAGATCAATCGATAGAACCTCTTTTATCTGAACGCTGGATTACCGAAAATGATGGACATACTTATCGATTCACTTTAAAAAAAGGACTCAAATGGCAAGATGGTCTTGAGCTGACTCCTGATTCGATTAACTATAATTTAAAAGATGTTGAAATCATCTCTACTCCCAATGACATAATATTTAAGTTACCGGATGCTTTTGCACCGTTTCCTTCGGTAGTTACCGAGCCTATTTTTAGACAGACTTTAGAAAAACATCTTATTTTTTTCAAGAAACCTAGCATTATCGGACTTGGTCCGTATAAAATCTCAAACTACAAGCAAATAAACAATCGATTGCAAGAACTTATTTTGGATAGCCCAGAAGATAGGTTGATATACCGTTTTTACTTGACAGAACAAGATGCAATAATAGGCTTCAAAAAAGGAGAGGTTGATACTATAAACGAACTCCGCCAAGTAGAAGATTTAGAAGAATGGGGAGGAAACAATATTATTTTAGAAAGAAAAATAAAATATAACCAATATCTAGCCGTATTTTTTAATCATAACGACCCACTCATCACCAGAAACTTAAAACAAGCTCTTTATTATGCTCTTGATAAACCAAAAGGTGAGGAGCGTGCAGTTAGTCCCATTAATCCCCTTTCTTGGGCATATTTAGAAGGAGGCAAAGATTATGCTAAAGATTGGGAAAGAGGCACTGAAAGAATCTTGTCTAGCTTACCAAATCAACCCCTAGAAATTTCCCTCACCACTACATCCATCTTTAATCAAGAAGCCAATCAGATTAAGAAAGAGTGGGAGGAGTTTGGCCAACATGCATATGAAAAATGCCAAGGTAGCTCAGATGTTGAAGACAAATCACTCTGCGAAAATCTAAAAATATCAGTACAACTAAAGATTAGCAACTTTCCAGATACTCAAAACTATCAAGCTTTGTTGCTTGGGCAAGAGATCCCTACCGATCCAGATCAGTACTTTCTCTGGCATTCTGATCAACCAACTAACTTCACCAACTACAAGAATACTCGCATTGACAGCTTATTAGAAAAAGGTAGACAAACCTTAGAACAGAAAGAAAGACAGACAGTCTATCAAGAGTTTCAACAGTTTTTACTTGAAGATCCTCCCGCAATTTTTATTAAATTCTTGCCAAGTTATACCGTTTCGAGAAAATAGATTCATCTTCTAACTATCCAAAAATCATAACTACAATCTTCTGATTCTTTTCCTCAATAACTCAAAGAGTCTAATAAGTTGATACCAACTTGATACTGGCAAGTCGTGAGCTGGAAGATGTTGTAGCTCATATCCTCCAAATCCCCTTTTAAACAAGGATGGTCCAGCAAATCGATGTTCTTTTTTGTTTAGTGGAGAGACTCCCCAAAAGTTATACTCACTGCAACCGCGTTTTTTTGCCTCCTGAATTGCTGCCCATTGTGTTGCATATGAACCAGGAAGTCTCTCATTTTTTGGAGTCGAAACTCCATAATGATAAACCGCTTCATTTTGATAAAAAATTACAAAAGCACTAGCCAATAACTCACCCTGATGATAGGAATTCACAAAAGCCACTTGGTCATCCTCAGCAAAAGTCTCAAACTGCTTTAACAAAAACTGATAATCAAACGGAACAAACCCATGTTTTTTCGCCAAATACAATTGCTGATCATAAAACTCTTGCATGAATGAAGAGCTTTTAATAATTTTTGTTTCTATGCCCAACTTTTCAGATTTTCTAATCTCATAACGAGTATTTTTGCGCATCTGAACCAGCAACTGATCCAAATCTTGAGATAAATTAAGTCTGAGTGTTAAGTCTGCCGTTAGATGCATTGGCGATGGTAAAAGTCCATTTTCTTTAAAAAGCTGTCTTAATTGGATAGTATCCTCAGCCTGAGGACGAACTCGAATAAAATGGCAACTTTCTTCTTTGGCTAATTTTTTCAAGTATTTGCAAAATTTTTTGAAGATAAAACTTGAGTGAGAGTCTTGCCAATCAATTAAAGGACCCCCAGCAATAGTTAAGTAATTTCCCCTCTTTGCCAACTCTTTGATAACCATAGCAGCACCAATTTGCTTGTCATCTTCAAAAACAGCTATTGGGAAAAAACTTTTCCCAATTTTTTTCTCAAAAACTCCCCAGTTATAAGATTGCAAAAAATTGGCTTGTGGATGAGTCGCTGCAAAACCTTCCCACAAACTTTTATCAAATACAGTTTTAAAATGAACTTCACTCATGATAATCTTGAAGAAATTTAATAATTAACTCAGCAATTTTTTCTGCCTTCTTGATAGTAATAACTCTATGAGTGGGTAAATTGATAATCAGTTTGGCGAACTTTTCTGCATTTGAGCAACTACCTATTTGATAACTACTGTTAAACTGTTGAGAGCCACTATCAACCGCAGCCCTGTACCAACGATCATCGAGAAATACCCCATTTTTTTGTAAAAATGATAAAACAGTCTTAACTTGCAAAGATGATGAAAAAATCACTGGGAATCTTAGGTTTGTTCCACGAGCAATTTTCTCTGGCGATACCGGAATTGTTATCCCTTTAGCCTCATGTAATTTTTTCCAGTACGTTGAGGCGATAAAACTTCGATTTGCTAACTGTGTATGTAAACCATTCCATTGTCTTAACGCTAAAGGAGCAAAATAAGCAGGAAAAGATTGATAATGCTGATGAGGGCTTTTAATCTGAGTTTCCATTAACCCAGTTCTTTTTGCAAACCAATGAAGCGCTTTTCCGAGTCCCAATGAGTAAGTGTGACGAATTATTAATGTTAATAATGGATAAAACAGTAACTTTAATACTAATTTTTTATTGGACTTATCATGCTTAAGCTCAAACCAATCCTCGAGTTTAGGTAAGGTTGGAATCTCAATTGAGTGATGCTTAAAAACAACTGCGCCACCAGATATACCGTCAAGCAATTTATCTCGACCAAACGATAAAATTACTGCATCAGCCAAAGAACCCAACTCGATCCCATTTTCATCAACCGCCCCAACCGCCTGAGCTAAATCCTCAATCAAGATAATCTTCTTTTCTTTACAAAACTTTGCAATCTCTTGGACTTGATCTGGATATCCTAAAGTATGCTGAAGAATAATTGCTTTTGGTTTAGTTGCCGTCTGATATGCCTTTTTAATTTGTTTGAGAGAAGTGTGAAGTACCCCAGATTCAAGATCAAAGTATTCTGCTTTCGCCCCAGTTCTCTTAATCGCTTCCTCCAAAGAACTGCAACTAAAAGCTTGGGTTAAAACGATATCTCCTTTACCGATGCCGTATGCTTCTAGACAATACTCAATCGCATCACGCCCATTAAACAGTAATACCGTCTTTCCCTGATAATGATTTGAAAAATACGTTTTTAATTGCTTTTTGGCAGATTGATTTGGCAATATTAACTCTCTTAAGGCGAGAAAGACTTCGGCAAAAGAATAATTTGAACCTAAGCTATTAAAAATCATCATTTTTATTGGTTAATTTCAAGTAATTTTGCTATCTCAATTGGCAGTCGACCCTCAACCAAAACAAAATCATTTTTTGTAAGTTGACTGATAATTTCTTTTGCTTGGGAAAGATCCTCAACCAAGTTATCTCCAAAAACATTTTTAAACTGTTCCTTACCCGCCTCTCCAAGATATATTACTTTATCAAAAATATCCTTGGATTGCTTAGCCAACTGGATATGGATTGTCTCAGAATTATCTCCCAAATCAATTAATCCGGATGTGATTAAAAATAAATTGCCAGTGAATTTTCTTTCTTTAATAATATCTTGTGATAATACCAAAGCAGCTTTAAAACCGGCTGGGTTAGCAGTTCTCCCGTCATCTAGAATCCAAAATTCAGTCTGATGCTGAAAAAAATTAATAAACAGATCGTTAGGCTGAAAACTGCACAAACCTTTAACAATCTGCTGATTACTCAATCCCAACCACTTTGAAACCGCCATTGCTCCCTGAATTATCGGGAAAAACTGCTTACCAATAATCTTGGTATTAACTTTTACACCATTAAGCTCAAAAGATAACTGAGCCAACTGGTTAATTGATAACGCAGAATATTTAATATTTAAATCTGGAGAAGAGTAAGAATACACCCTATTTTTTTTTGACTTTCTAGATAAACCATACTCAACAATCTTTTTTGCTCCCTCATCAACCTCATTATAAAAAACGATGCCGTCACCTGAAAGAACTTCAATTAGCTCCGCCTTTGCCTTAATAATGTTCTCAATTGAACCAAATGTTGCTAGATGCTGTGAAGTTAAACCAGTGATAATTGATATTTTTGGTAGAAATTTTTTGGCTAAAAACTTAATTTCTCCGGGCTTATAAGCTGCAAACTCCAATACCACTAGCTCTTGACCTTGATATCGAGATAAAATCTGCATCGCCAAACTATATGGAGTGTTATACGAACGCTCGGTGGTAAAAACTTTATATTTTTCTGATAAAAGATGCGCCAATAGATGTTTGGTGCTACTTTTCCCGTAACTACCAGTGATACCGATGATCATCGGTTTTGTTTGGTTGAGTTTGCGCTGAGCGAAAAACAACAAAACTCTCACGAAAATATAAAAAAATAACAAGAAAGGTAGACTGCAAAGCAAAATAATATCTGGAATCAAGATCAACAAAATAAATAACCACAAAAGAAATAACAAAGAAGAATAGCCAATTCCCCAAAAAGTTGCCGTCAGTAAAACTGTTAATGAAAAGATCGCGAGTAAAGTCACCCTCAAAGTAGGCCTGGGACGCTTTAATGTTCTTCTACCAAGAGTTCCCTTCTGAGGGAGTATCATCAGCATCTCTTTTTGACCTTCTTCTGTTTTAAGATATGAAAAAAGCCGATCTAGTCGGTACTCTTTTTTCTGAAACACATTTAGCCAAAGCAACCACCTAACAGTTAGAGGTAATAGAAAAATCAAAAGCAAAATGAAATTAATCCACATATCTTTCTAGAAAATAAGTAATATGCGAAGCAACTGTTTTGGGTTGAGAGTAGTAAGGCCTGTGTCCTTCTCCTCTTATAACCTTAAGTTGAGCTTTGTGGATGCCAGCCACAAAAAGAGACGCATGTTTGATTGGAGTATATTTATCTTTATCTCCCCAAATAATCAGCGTTGGTACTTTAACTTTTGCAAAATTCTCTTTTATTTCGGTGTAAATAACTTGTTGCATCGTTTTTTTAAAATTCTCATCAGACAGCTTAAAATAGTCTTTCTCTCTAGCCAAAAGATATAGCATTTTCCTAAAAAAGCGTTGGGTTGAGTTTGGCAAGAAATTGGTTACTGCAGAGCCAATCTTGGCCATCCATTTAAACACCGCTCTTTTGATGATCTTCATTGGAGATTTATTAATTATTCCAGCAGGACCAATTAAAATCATTCCCTTTATCTTCTTATAACCGGTAGCCGCAAGGTGAACGGCCAACTGACCGCCAAAAGAGTGCCCTATTATTACCACAGATGAAAAGTTTTCCAGTTGTTTTATTACATGCTCTTGATATTTATCTAAATCAAAAGGCTCTAACAAAGGTTCGTCAAATCCCGGCAAAGAAAGATATTTAACCCTAAATCCAGCTTTTTTTAGTAGGTTGGTTAACGGTTGCCAACGAGCTTTTAGCTCTTTTTCAAGTGACCAACCATGGATAATGCAGATTGTCGGTTTATTCATAATAAATGCTATTGATTATTTCTGATTATACCCTTCAAGCTTGCTATGAGTATAATAAATTCGCTAATTGATATTTGATTAAGAAGAAAGCTCATTTCTGAGGGAGATCCCTCAGAGTTTTGTCTTGCTTTGCAAGATCAAAGCCTGCTCCCCTGTGACTAGGGTTATTAAACCCCAAGTCACACTAGGGGGATTCCCCCTAGAACCCCCAATTCTGATCTATTCCCCTAAAGCAAGCTCAAGGGGTATAATCAGAATCAGAATCATATAGATATGTTTGATATCATCAAAAAACACAATCGAGCCATCCTTCATGCAGTTGCTATTTACTTTTTATTGCTAGGAACTTCTCTACTAGTGGCACTCTTTTTTTCTACCCTAACTTATTCTTCTATAAAAAAACAGCAGTTATCATCTGCATCGTTCAGATCAAAGATAGCAGTTTTCCCTCTTGCAGTTGCTCGCGCACTCACTCTGGATCAATGGAGATTGTTGAGAGTGTGGAAATTGGGATTAAACTTAGTTCCTCAAGTCTATGAGCTAAACATTCAACTCGAACAAACGCTTGAAACTTCTAATCAAGAGACGATAGTTTTTCAACCAAAAACTGCCAGAACTCTGGAAAAGCTTTCCTCTATCTACTCTGATTTTTATGAGCAGTTTGCACAGTGCAAATTGGCACAAAGAGTGATTCATCAAGATCAAAAGGATCAACTCAAAAGTCTTTATGATATCTTGCCTCAGGTAAGCTGGTTATTTGATTATCTAATTGATCATGAATTACAGATTCTTTTCTTGCTTCAAAACAGCGATGAGTTGAGAGCTGGCGGGGGATTTGTGGGCTCAATGGCCACCATGAGTTTGAATCATGGCCAACTCAATCAACCTATTTTTTATGATGTTTATGATCTGGCCAACAGAACTGAAGGTCTAGCCAATCCGCCAACTGGAGTCAGTAAATATTTAAGCTCCGGTAAAAATCTGTCTTTAACTGATGCAAACTGGGAGGCAGACTTTAGCCAATCTGCTCAAAATTTCCTCAAGATTACTTCGCAAACAGAGTTACCAGAAATAAACACTGTCATTGGCGTTAGTTTGGACTCTATAGCTAGTATTCTGGAAGCTACAGGACCAATCACTCTTCTTGATTCAAATCAGATAGTTTATGCAGATAACCTGGCTGAATTAGCAAGAAAAGACCGTGCAGATTTTTTTGCTGGAGATAAAAGAAAGAAAATGTTTCTAAATGAGCTTTTTACAGCACTAAAGTTAAAGGTTTCTCAAGTTGCATTTAAACAGCAACTCCAAGTATTAGAGAAAGTATTTTCCAGTATTCAACAAAAAAATATCTTGTTTTATAGTACCGACTCACAGTTACAACAGTTTATTATTGATCAGCAAGCTGGAGGAACAATAAACTTTGAGTCTGATTTTTTCTTGTATCTAATTGAGTCTAATGTTGGCATCAATAAAGCTAATAAAAATGTTCTCCGTAATCTTCAGCTCAATTTTTCACCCAATTTAGTAACTATTACCATTGAGTATTTCAATGAAAATCAACCCTTATCAGAACAACAAATAGAAATTATTAAGAATAATCCAGATCTACTGCAAGCAAAACACATGGGTTACATTAACTACCAACGAATCGTCACCGATTTGCCAATTAAACAAACTCAAGTATTGTGTGGCGGAAAGGAAAAGGAGATTGAGGAAAACTCAAAAATTCAAACTTGGGGAGGAGTAGCTGATCAAATCGGATTTTTAACAACTACTCAAGAGATGAGTTCAACAAGATGTATTATCAATCTCCAACCTGAAACAGAGCTTAATCCTAATCACACCTGGACAATTGTCAGACAACCCGGACTACCCCCCACTAATTATAAAATCTTCTTCTTTGACAACTTGTCTGAACTCATTCTGAAAAAAAATGAAAAGATAGGTGGCATCAGGTAGAATATACTTATAAATGTCAGTTTGACTAAAAAAAATATGATCGACAATACTCACCAACAGCTAATTGATGATGCTCAGGTTTTACGACAAGAGTTAAATATCGATAAACTCAAAAAACAGATCGCTGATCTTCAAACTGATACTCTAAATCCTGATTTTTGGGAGAGAGCCGATGCTCAAGAGTTAATGCAGGAGCTAAGTTTTCTTGAGAATCAGCTTGATCAATGCAATCAACTAGAAAAATTAGCCAATAACTTA
>CAZQWI010000003.1:11881-25721 GCA_964596995.1 uncultured Pseudomonadales bacterium | reverse complement strand
ACTAAGCAGTCGGTGGTTTTACTTTTGTTATCAATGTTAATTGGTGTAATTTTTTTAGTGGTGATTTTACCTGGAGCAATTAAGCTTTTTTTTGAAGTCTTAGACAAAAGAACGGTAATCGAGCAAGAGTCACAACTGCCTCCACAAGCGCCAATTGTTGCTTCTCCTCCTGAACATACAAATAACTCCTCTCTAGAATTATCCGGATATTCTGAACCCAACTCCCTGATTAAGGTACTTTTAAATCAGCGGGAGTATGATTCGGTTGATGTGGATGATGAGGGGTCATTTAAAATAAACATAGAACTGAATCAAGGTGACAACTACATCACTCTGTTTACTTTGGGTAGCAATGAGCTTGAGTCTCAGCGAGTTACCTACAATGTGGTTCTGGATACTGAGGTTCCGCCAATCAAGATAGGAAATCCTGAAGATGGCCAAAAATTCGAGACGAAAGAAAATCAAACCATCACTATTGAGGGAGAAACAGAACCTCAGGCAAAGGTTTATATTAATAATCGATTGGTGTTGGCTGATTCAGAAGGCTTGTTTAATTATCGCTACTATCTATCAGATGGAGATAACAAGATTGGGATTAAGGTAGTAGACGAGGCAGGCAATGATGCAGAAACAGAACTAACAGTTCACTATCGTGATTAACTAATTATTTTCAAAAGTTCCTTGGGTTCATCTACCAGATAAGTTGGATTATGTTTTTTTAGTAGTTCTTTTTCTTCAAATCCCCAACAAACAGCGGCAATATCAATCCCAACTTTTTTGCATGCCTCAATGTCACGAACTTCATCGCCAACATAAAGTATTTCTTTTTTCAATAACCTTTTTTCTTTAATTAATTTTTGGAGATCTCTGTCTTTTCCAAATAAGTTTTTTCCAGATTTTACAAAATCAAAATAGTTAATTTGAGAAGATGAAAAAAAAGAGCTCAGGTTTTTTATTGAGTTTGAGGATAGAACTCCAACTTGAAAATCTTCTTCATATATTTTTTTTAATAATGAAATCATTCCGGGATTCCAAGAAATTTTATCTAAGTTTTTCCCCATTTCTTCTTGAACTCTTTTTACAATTCCAGGAAGCTTGAAAGAAGAAATGTTAAAAAGGGATATTTTTTCTTGTAACGATAGATGCTTGAAAGTTTTTAACTGTTTTGAGGAAACAGTTTTTAATCCTAGTTCGTCTTTAAGCTTGGAATAAATTGCGCGAATTAAGTTGTCTGAGTTAACCAGTGTTCCATCAAAATCAAAAATAATTGTTTTGTATTTGCTCATAGCCGATCTGCTAGTTGTTGAATATTTTTCTCTTTTTGTGCTTGATACAGTGTCTCAGCTGACTGAGTAAACCATTGGTGAGTTTTTAAAAAACTTAACTGTGACTCTATCCACTTTCTTTCATCAAGTGCTAGTTGGTACATTCCTGACTCTGGATGATTCAAGATTTCAAGCCTCAATCTCTCGTTCCATTCAAAAAATTCTGGCTTGCCAATGATCGAGAGGTCTGCATCTCGAATGATTTCTTCATACTTATTTCTTGGAGCTGCTTGCATATTTGTATTTAAAACAGCATCAAAAATAATTTGAGCAGCATCTTGCAAAACTGTGCTGTTCGAGCCAATGGCATAATCTTTAGCTTTTTGAGCTCCAATGATTTCATTTCCGGAATATTTTTCAAGGTAACCCGCATCATGATATAGAGCTATTAAGGCGATAATTAACATTTCGTCTTCACTGAGTTTTTCTGCCACTGCTAACATTTTTGCCTCTGGATAAACACATTCTGTGGTATGAGATGCATTGTGATAAAGAAGCTCTGGTGGTAGTGATTGAAGCTTTTTTTCTGCCTCAAGTCTTATGTCGTCCTCATAAGCTCTAGTAAGAGCAATTTCGATTTCTTTAATTCTAGTCATGGTAATTACATTGTGAATTTATTCAGAAAATTTTCGAAAGTGAAAGAGTTATGTTTTTTTAGTTATAATTTACAAGTTCTTTAACGACTTGTACGATTTCATCCCATCCATAATTATTTTCACGCCAATTACCAACTCGTCTTGATACGGTTGGCAAAGCATATCCATCATTCCATGGTCTGTCGACCAGAATTAAAGACTTTAAGTGTTGAAGCTTTCCTTCGGAGATTGATTGAGCAACCATCTCTATTACAGCTGGATCATCCTCAATATAGATATCAGCTTTGAGTTGGCTGATCATATGGACTTTAAACAAGTTGCCACTCATTGTTAAAGTTTCAGCATCTCGTAAATGAACGTCTGTGATTGCTGGAAGGTTCTTTTTTATCCATTGGCGGGTCATTTCAGCTTGATTGCTGGGTCTACTAGTAACAACTTCTGGCGATGCACCCATCGAAGACAGCATCTTGACTGCTATATCTGCCCCCGGAATAACTTCTGATCTCTGCATAATCTCTTCTGCAAATAACCAAGCGGCAACTGCAGCAATACTTTCTTGACTTAATCGAACTGCTTCAATAGTTAAAAGATCAAAAGATGTCCAATCAGCAAATGTTAGATTTGTGCCAAATCGTTCGTTAAATGCTTCTATAATTGGTAACTGACTGTGAGCCACAACGCCATCCATATCACTTAGTAAACGCATGTGTTCATTCATATTTTTCTTTTTTGTCTTTTGATATTTGATAATTTTTTGAGCCAGGAATGGGAATCGAACCCATGACCTGCGGTTTACGATACCGCCGCTCTAGCCAACTGAGCTACCCTGGCTTTCAGTTAATAGGATGTATTTTATCAGCTCTTTACTTTCTTCAACAGCCTGAGAGGTTGCCGACCAACTAGAGCACCTATTTGCACACATAGTAATAGGGTTAGTAAATTGATTGGTTCTAAAATAGTTAAATTAAACATTGAGTGTGAAAGAGTTCCCATCAACAAGAATATCACTAAAAAATTGTTGGAATGATAAGCGAGTTTGAGTTCTTTATAGAAAAATGTCATAATAAAAAATAACCCCATAACTCCAGTTGAACTTAAAATAAAGATTAATAAATTGTCTGGAAACTTAGCGTGAATGACTTGATTTGATAAAGAGGTATTAATAGAAGGGACAAACAAACCTTTTCCGATTAATAACTGATGTAGATTAAGTTGACTTACAATTGTTTCATTTACCTCTACCCTACTATTAATAGTTTCTGTTCTAGCTAGGTTCACTCCGAGACCTCCTGGCTTGGGAAGAAACGGAAGAAATAATAACAAGGCTGTAAAAAGAAAATAAATCATTCTTTTTGGTAGAAATTTTTTGGTTTGTGATAATAAAAAGGTTAAGCCTACAATAACCGCAAAAGCTAAATATGAACTTCTGGAGTAAGTTAAGGCGATTGATAAAACGATAACTAATCCAAGATACAGTTTATTTTTACATTTATTCTTTGATGAAAAAATGATGGCAATAAGGAAATTAATTAACAGCATCCCTACAAAGTTTGGATCAAGCATGTTACCCGCTAATCGATAATAATGAACATCCCAACCTTCTGCTGCGAGAAATCTTAGGTCAGGAATATAAAGATACTGAAAAAAACCGATGAATAAAAAAATAAAGATCATGATTTTAAAGATTAGCTGTACCCATCGGTGATCAACTCCGCCAATCTGAACTTGATTTTTTAAGCTTAAGCCAAACAGCAAATAAACTCCTAGTCTTGAAGAATACATCCACGGAATAAAGTTAAAACCAGTAAGCGACTGATTAATTAAAAGTCCGCCCAAACTCCACAATCCAAATAAACATAAGTATCGCCATCGTTGAAAAAAGGTTTTTAAGCTTTTTTTATTAATTGGTGTGGTGAGAGCAGTTAGTACTACAAACAAAAAGATAAATAAATCATGGCCATAGATAGCGACTGTGTTGGCAATTTGGATTCTTTGTAGTTGTCCCAAGCTAATAAAAAAAACCGCAATAATCAAGATGAGAGTTTTTAGATTTAAACTTGGTTGAGGTGGAGATTTTTTTAGAGGTGTCTTGCCCATATTCTTAAAACAGCTTAGTTACTGCTTATATTCTCTGAAAAATACTTGTAAACAAACCAGATTATCATTGGTAATGAAAGCAATCGAGAATAATAAATTCCGTTCACTGCTCCTAACAATCCTCCCTTGTTGCCAAAGTAGATAATAAAACTCCCCATTAAGATTAGAGAAAGTAGCAAGTGATAGTTCATTACCTTATACCTTTTTGAGGCCAACATTAAGGTGTAACAGATCATGGAAATACTCTGGATTGCGCCAGCTAAAATCAATGGTTTGACCAAAGGAATAGAATCAAGCCATTTTTCTCCAAGTAAGATGTTGATTATCTGCTTATCAAAAAAGTAAATGGGACCTGCAATAAAAAAGATAATTAAAACTGTGGTCAGAAAAGTTTTTTTGAAAGCTCTTTTTAAGCGCTCATTTTGATTAGTAAGTTTGCTGTAAACAGGGATGGTTCCATAATGAGCAGATTTTGAGATTTCATAGGTAGCTCGATGTGTTAAACCATAGGCGTTGTGATAAAGACCTAGTGAGTGTGTATTGGTAATACTTCCTATTAAAAAATCATCAATATTTTCAACTAAATAATGAAGCAAAGAGCCAATGCTGAGCCATTTTGCGTTATCAAAAATTACTCTTGCTCTTGAAGGAATATACTCGAAAATAGGTTTTGTTTTAAAAAGAAGAAACGAGATTATTACCTCAATTACTGCCGATAAAAGTAGCCCAATCACTAAGGCGTAAGCATTTTTTAGCCACATTCCGAGTAATAAGGTGCCTATAGTTAGTGATGCTTGAACTCCAAATCGGTAGATGATGTCTTGAAAAAAAAGCATTTTTTTATGAAAGATTACAACATAAGGATTGATAAATCCTTTAATAACAGGAACTAGTGCAGATAATCCAATTAAAGTGAGCAAGGATGGTTCATCAAAAAAGAAGATCATGATATAGCCAATAAATATCATTACGATGCCGATTAAAAAGCCCCGAATAATTGAAATTACCCAAGCAGTATTAAGAAAATAATCTACTGAGTGGTCAGACTGAATCATGGTAAGATTGATCCCGGTCTGAGTCATGGCCTCACTAATACCCAGGGAGATAACAACCAGCGAAAAAATTCCAAAATCAGATGGTTCTAGAATTCTTGCTAAAAAGTAAGTTTTAATGATTGTAAGGGAATATAAAGCTACTTTAAAAGCAACTTCCCAGGAAAAACCGTGAATAACTTTTTTGGTGTAGTTCATAGCGTTAGTTATTATAAATGAGGAAATATATATTTTCTTATTAAAACTAAGAAAAAAATGTGATTATAATGGACAGTGTCCACGTTTGTTTATTTTTTTAACGAGAATAAACATATTATTAATTGGTTGGGTTATTTTTTTATTTTTTTAGCAAGTATTAAGAGATATAAAGATTATGCAAGGTTTTTTTAAAGCAATCTCCACATTTGTATTAGATATATTTGAAACTTTAGTCATAGCGCTTTCTATTTTTCTAGTGGTTTATTTATTTTTACTCCAGCCACATCAAGTTAATGGCAAGTCCATGGTTCCGAATTTTCAAAATGGAGACTATCTCTTAACTGATAAAATTAGCTATCGTTTTGGCAAGCCTGAACGCGGTGATGTGGTAGTTTTTCACGCTCCCCCAAGTGCCAACTGCCCACCCGGTACAGGTTGTGATTTTATTAAGAGAGTGATTGCTGTGCCAGGAGAAACGGTTGAGATAAAAAATAATAAGTTTTTTGTTAACTCTAAGCAACTAGATGAAGACTATCTACCAGAGAGTTTTTCGACTAATGCTGGCGATTATATTCGTAATCGATCAGCAACAATGGGAGTAGATGAATACTTTGTTGTGGGTGATAACCGTTCATATTCAAGCGATTCCAGAGCCTGGGGTCCGATTGATAAATCGCTAATAATTGGCAAAGCATTTTTTAGATATTGGCCACCTGAAACGATGGGCGTGATCAAGAGTGCTGAGTATGATTATTAATTATCTTTAAAGAATGACTAATTCTGTCAAACAGCCAGTATTAGATCTTTTTCAGGATGAATTTCCAGAACTAAGTTTTGTTCCGAACTATCCTCTTTCAGAGTTAACCTATTTCAAGATTGGGGGACCTGCCGAGATTATGGTAGAGGTTAATCAAAGAAAAGATCTTATAAATTTAGTTAATTTTTGTAGGAATAATCAAATAGATTTTTTGGTGTTAGGTGGAGCCAGCAACGTTATTATTTCTGATCAAGGTCTTCAGAAAGTGGTGATAGTAACTTCTAATAGCAATTTTGAAATCATTGAAGATCAAGCAAATGAACCAAGTAGTATCTCGAATGATTCAACCCTAATTAGAGCTGACTGTGGTATTAAAACTTCTGATCTTGTGACAAAAACAGTCTCCATGAGTTTAGCGGGTTTAGAACCATTTTTTGGAGTTCCTGGAAAATTGGGTGGTGCGGTTTTTAATAATTCTCATTTTCAAACTGAGCTGATTGGTGATTACATTACACAAGTGGAGGTGCTAACACCTCTAAATCAAATTATCTGGATTCCTCAGAGCGAATGTCAATTTGAGTACGATCATTCTAGATTTCACGAATCAGGAGAAATAATCTTAAGGGTAGAGTTTTTACTCAAAAAAGGAGACAAACAAAACTCAAGACAAATAATTAAAGATTCAATGATTTATCGAGCTAACACTCAACCGCTTCACTTACCTTCAAGTGGCTGTATCTTTAAAAATGTTAAAAACACACCTCAGTTAAAAAAGATGTTTAAGGATTTTGAAGATCGAGAGTATATCTCAGCTGGATTTTTAATTGATAAAGCGGGTTTAAAAGGTTTACGTGAGGGTGGAATTGAAGTTAGCGCAAAACATGCAGCGTTTATGGTTAATCACGGAGGAGGTAGAGCTAAGGATTTGCGCGAGTTAATTAAAAAAGTAAAACAAAAAGTGTCTGATAAATTTGGTGTAGAACTCAAAGAAGAAGTATTTTGGCTAGAGTAACTAGATCAGATGGGGGTATTTCATATCGCGAGGTCTGGTAGAATAGGGAGACATACCAAAAGATATAAGAAAATAAAAAAATAACATGAAAAATAATCAAAAGCTAATTATTCAGGGTGGTACTCCGCTTACTGGTGTAGTCAGGGTAGGAGGTGCAAAAAATGCTTCTTATAAACTGATGATAGCTGCTATTGCTGGCTCGAGCAAAAGTCGACTTCTTAATCTTCCGGAAATCGCTGACGTTAAGATGGTGGCAACAATTATCTCTGAACTTGGTGGAAGAGCCTGGGATGCCGGTCCGAAAACAATGTTTATTGATCCTACAATGCTCAGCAAAACCGTTCTTGATGGAAAATATGGCAAGATCTCTAGAGCTTCTACTCTTTTTATCGGTCCTTTGTTGGCCAGATTTAAAGAAGCTAAAGTTCCTTTACCTGGAGGAGATAGGATCGGTAAAAGACCTTTGGGTAGACATCTAGAAGGTCTTGAAAAACTCGGAGTGAAATGGACACATGAAGATGACTTTTTAACGCTAAGGGCTTCTGAACTCAAGGGTACAAACTATCGCTTTGAAAAGAATACTCATACTGGAACGGAAACGTTGATTATGGCTGCAGTAATGGCAAAGGGAAAAACGGTTTTAGAAAATGCTGCAATTGAACCTGAGATTGATGACTTAATTAGCTTTTTAAACTCAATGGGAGCAAGAATTAGAAGACGAGCTCACAGAGTAATTGAAATTGAGGGAGTGGAGTCACTTCATGGAGCAATTTACAAGGTTATGCCAGATCGAAATGAGTCTGTCAGTTATGCGTGTGGAGCCATTGCAACAAAGGGTGATGTAGTTATAGAAAATGCTAGGCATCAAGATTTATCGGCTTTTATTGAGAAGGTTGAGGAAGCTGGCGGAGGTTGTGAAATTGGTGATTATGGAGTTCGTTTTTACTATAAGGGTCCTCTGAGAGCGACTGATGTAATTACAGAGATTCATCCAGGATTTATGACGGACTGGCAGCCACTGTGGGCGACATTAATCTGTCATGCTCACGGAAAAAGTATTATTCATGAAACGGTAATGCAAAATCGATTTCAATATATGGACCAACTAATCCAAATGGGAGCAAAAATTAAGCCATTTAACCCAGAAGTGATGCATCCTGAAAAAGTATATAATTTCAATTGGGGTGATAGACTTCCTTCAGATATTCACGCCATCGAGATTGAGGGTCCAACTAACTTTAAAGGTGGTGAATTTGAGGTTCATGATTTAAGAGCAGGAGCAACAATTATGCTTGCGGCTATTAGTGGCTCAGGTCAGACTGTTTTAACCAACATTGACCAGATTGATCGAGGTTATGAAAATATTGATTATAAGTTAAAATCATTGGGGGCAAACATCGAAAGAAAATAATATTTGATTAGAATCAGTAAATAAAATATATATGAACAGCCTGTCAATCTTTTTAGGACTATTAATCTTTTCTTTTATTGTTACTAGCGTAGCAATTGTCCCTTTTATTAACTTATTGTATAAACTTCGTTTTCAGAGAAAAAAACAGGACGATACCACTGACGTTTTTGGTGAATCTACGCCGATTTTTAATAAACTTCATAAAATGAAAGAAGGGACACCTATTGGTGGTGGTCTATTAATTGTGATGGTTGTTTCTTTTCTTTTTGCTCTTATTTTGCCATTAATGCAGTTGTTTGGCATTGATGTAACAAGTGTTTATACCAATCATCAGGCCGAGGTAAATGTAATCTTCTTTACTTTCTTGTCTTTTTCCATCTTAGGGCTGTATGACGACATTAAAAAATTCTTTGGGTTTGAAAAATCTGGTTTTTTTGGTTTAAGAATGAAAGTTAAATTGATCATTCAGATTATACTGGCTTTGATTATTTCAATGATGCTTTACTTTCAACTGGGAATATCTTTTTTATATGTGCCTTTTATTGGCACTTTTGTTATGGGTTGGTTATATATTCCTTTCGCAACATTCGTCATTGTTGCTTTTGCCAATGCGGTTAATATCACCGATGGGCTTGATGGGTTAGCGAGCGGTGTTTTAATGATCTCTTTGTTTGGATTATGGGTTCTTTCTACCTCAATTTTAGATATTCCCATTTCTGTATTTCTAGCTTTGTGGATTGGTTCACTAATTTCATTTCTCTATTTTAATGTTTACCCTGCACGGATCATGATGGGTGATGTGGGAGCACTTTCTTTTGGAGCAACGCTAGCAGTGGTTGGTTTGCTATTGGGAAAAGTTGCGGCTTTGCTTGTGATCGGATTTATTTTTGTTGTTGAAGTCGGATCATCTCTACTTCAGCTTTCCTCAAAAAGATTGAGAAATAAAAAAATCTTTTCAGTTTCTCCATTTCACTTACTTCTTCAATCTCATGGATGGGAAGAACCAAAGATTGTCCAAAGAGCTTGGCTAGTGCAAATAATGCTAACCCTTTTTGGAGTTTGGCTTGCCGTGATTTAGAACCATGCCGAAGAAAAAAAAACAACTGTCCAAATCTACTCAGATATTATTATCACTTTTCATTTTATGTATATTAGGTCTTTTTTTTGTGTTTGAGGCTTCAGTTGTTGAGAGTTATGCTAATTTTGGACATCAATATCATTACTTTTTTAGACAATTGCAATGGTTTGGTTTAGGTTTTGTTTTTTTTATCTTGGGTGTGCTATTTCCGACAAAATTCATCAAAAAGATGGCTCCCTATATTTTTATTGGCAGTATTATCTTATTATTAGCTGTTTTTATACCCTCAATTGGGCTGGAGATAAATGGAGCTAAACGCTGGTTTTCAGTTTTTGGTTTTTCAGTCCAACCTGTTGAGTTTTTCAAAGTGAGTTTAGTAATATTTTTTGCTAGTTGGTTAAGCAAACATCAAAGACTACTCCCATTTTTGTTTTCTTTGGGGATTCCAATCTTTATTCTCTTGTTACAGCCTGATTTTGGATCAATGCTAATCGTTTTGTTTATTGCCACAGGTATGTTTTTTGTGGCTGGAGGTTCACTACAAAAACTGCTTCCAATGGTTGGGGTAGCTATTTTGTTATTAACAGTTGCTGTTTTTGCTTCACCATATCGTTTAAGAAGAGTTAAATCTTTTATTGATCCAAACAGCGACCCTTTGGGAGCGAGCTTTCAGATAAGACAGATCACTTTAGCTTTAGGTAGTGGTGGTCTTTTTGGTAGAGGCTTGGGAAATTCTCAGCAAAAATATGCTTTTATTCCTGAAGCAAGCAGTGATTCAATTTTTGCTATTATTGCAGAGGAGGTTGGCTTTGTTGGCAGTTTAATTTTATTTTTACTTTTCTCTTACTATATCTTTTTGTTTTACAAGCTTTCGGTCCAACTAAAAACTGGTTCTTTTGAACAGTTACTCGTAGCGGGTTTGTGGCTATGGGTTTCTGGCCAGACACTTTTAAACCTAGCAGCTATTGTTGCTTTAGTACCCTTGACTGGATTAACTCTACCCTTCTTTTCACAGGGGGGATCTTCATTAGTATCACTTTTATTCTTGAATGGGATAGGATATAAATTGGCTAGAAGTACATAATATTATTATAACTTTAAAAAATGAAAATTCTTGTTCCAGGGGGACATTTAACTCCAGCTCTAGGATTTATTGATTTTGTTCAACAAGAACATCCTGAAGTTGACTTTCTATTTGTGGGTCGAAAATATAGTCAATCAAAATTAAAACAAGAGGCAATCGAAGAAAAAGAGGTATCCAAAAGAGCTGTTAAGTTCATAGAGTTAGATAGTGTCAGATCATCGGGCAACATTTTTTCTTCATTAAGATCAATCTTAAGTTTTTTTCAAGCTCTTAAGAAATCAGTTCAGATTATTAATCATGAAAAACCTTCAGTTGTTCTTTCTTTTGGTGGATACTTAGCTGTTCCTTTGGTAATCGCTGCAAAATTATTAAAAGTGCCCATTGTAGCCCATGAAGGAACCTCTGTGGTTGGTAAAGCAAATCGTTTAATTTTTAAATTTGCTGATCAAATTGCTGTTTCTTACCCAAATTTGTTAAGTGATTCAGCTATTTCTAATTACTCAAGAATCAAGTTAACAGGCACACCTTTAAGAAAAAAAATTATCAGTAAGCAACCGCTAAATTCTCCCACGTGGTTTTCAAATCAAAGCAACTTGCCAATAATTTTAATTTTAGGAGGTAATCAGGGTTCTTTGGCAATTAATCAACTTGTGAAATCTAGTCTTAACAGTCTGGTTCCCAGATGGATTGTAGTACATCAATGCGGCAGGCCAAATAAGCTATATCATTATCGTCAAGAACTAAATGATTTCGCTCAAGAAAAAAGTATTCCAGAAGATCGATATTATGTTCTTGAATGGATAGATGAAGATGATTTAGTGTGGTTATATCAGCATGCTTTTGTGGCAGTTGCTAGAGCTGGAGCAAACACAATTGAAGAGCTTATTTATCATCAGTTGCCAGCAATATTTATTCCTCTGCCCTATTCGAATTACTCCGAACAACTAAAAAATGCTCGATATTTAGAAAAACAAGGAGCTGGAGTGATTCTCAACCAAGAAGATGCAAATACTGAAAATTTGATTAATTCTTTAGCCTCAGTAAAAGATAACCGCAATAAGATCAAAGCCAGTATCTCTTCAGTTGATCGACCCAATCCATTAAAAGCTTCTCAAATGATTTTTGACTTAATTAAGACTGTTTCTAGTAAAGATGAAAAGAGATAATCAAAATCAAGTCAAAAAAAGGATCATTAAAAAGTGTGTGCAAGGATTATTATCACTTTTACTTATTGCGATAGTTCTGTCACTTCCAAGAATAAAAAAACTTGAGTGCTTGGTTGATAATCAGCAAGATGACGATTTTTGTTCACAATTGTTATTTTTGGAAAATAAATCCCTCTTTTTTACTAATTTTGAAAAGACCCCTCTTTTTCAGCAAGTTTTAGTAAATGATCTGGGGCAAGTTTTTTTGCCAGTGAATATTCAGAAAAGACTTCCTAGTACTTTACTAATAACTCTATCGAAAGAAGATCCTTTATATAGAATTAGTTTTGAAGATAAAACTTTTTTAGTTAACTCTATGGATTTTCTAGCTGAAGATTCACAGCAGTTTGCTGTACCGAACATACAACTCTCTCAAGATTATGCTGGTTGCATTGATGATAAAAAGCTGGATCCAGCATTAAATATACGAATTAATGAATTAACCAAGGCTCTTAAGTCAGCCGGTCTTAGTTTTGATGAGATTATCTTTGATAAGCAAAATTCAAGTTTACAAATAAATGGATTTAAATTTATTTTTTCGGATGACGAGAATCTTGCCTTTTTAGTTTCAAGAATTAATTTAATTTTAAGTGATGCAAAAAGTGTTGAATCTCAAATACCAGATGATAAGAAACTAAAGGAGATAGATATGCGGTTTGATCTTCCTATAGTCAGATTTGAGTAGCGACGGTTTTGATTAAAATTTGCTCGACAAGAGCAGAACATTTTTGCTATAGTTAATAGGATACGGCTAAATTGCCGATGAGAGTAATTTTTATGAGTAAAGAAACAGTTATCAGTGCTATTGATGTAGGCAGTGACAAAATTGCCACTTTAATTGCAACCGTTGATTCTGAAACACGACAAATGAGAGTTGTGGGTTCGTCTACTGTACCGTCAGCAGGTGTACTAAAAAGTGTGATTGTAGATTTGGAAGCGGCTTTAGGAGCAGTTGAGCAAAGTCTCAACGCAGCTGAGCGAATGGCTGGTTTAAGTATTCATCAAGCATTTGTTTCTTTATCAGGTGAGCATATTCGTTCACAAAACTCAACTGGAGTAGTGGCAGTTGCTAATCCAGAAAAAGAGATCACATCGGCCGATGTTGAGCGTGTGATTGAGGCTGCTCGAGCTGTTTCGGTTCCTCCAGATAGAGAAATTCTTCATGTGATTCCTAGATATTATAAAGTTGATTCTCAAGAGGGAATAAAAGATCCTACTCACATGACTGGGGTAAGATTAGAAGCAGAAACTCACATAATTACTGGCTCATCAACTTCGATCAGGAATTTAAAAAAATGTTTAAATGATTTAGGAATTGAGGTGCAAGGCTTTGTTTTCTCGGCACTTGGTGCGGCTGAGGTCACTTTAACCGAAACTGAAAAAGAGTTGGGAGTTGTCCTTTGTGATATTGGAGCAAGTGCTAGCTCTTTTTGCGCTTATGTAGATGGAGCAATCGAGTTGTCAGGTTCAATTCCAATCGGTGCAAGGCATATAACTCAAGATATAGCTTTAGGTTGTAGATTAGACAGAGAGATAGCTGAAAAAGTTAAAGTTTTTCTTTCGGATCATGGGATTGATAAAATTAAGCCACTTCCAGGTGAATCAAAGAAAGAGTTTGCAAAAAGAAAAGATGACTCTGATATTTTTAATCTTTCACAGCTTGGTATTAATCAAGATAATGATGATCTTTCAAAGAACTATATCGTTAAGGGGATTATGTATCCCAGAATTCAAGAAATTATTGCTCAACTAGGAGCAATCATGGAGAAGGAAGATCTTTTCTCAAAAACTCCTGCGGGTATCGTCTTTACTGGAGGAGGTTCGCTGTCAATTGATCTAGTAGAAATTTCTGAGCGAATTATGGGTTTACCTGCCAGAGCTGGGCAACCCAGGCAACTTGAAGGAATGATCATGGAATCACAATCATCATTGATGGCTGTTGCCACGGGATTACTTTTATATGGCCATAAACAAGGATCTGGTGAGGAAATATCTCAAAAACTCAATATATCAGGGGCTATTAAA
>CAZQWI010000003.1:0-11871 GCA_964596995.1 uncultured Pseudomonadales bacterium | reverse complement strand
TTGCATCTGGATAAGGTTGGTGGAAAAGTCATTGGTTTTGTTAGAAAGCTGTTACCATAGAGTGTCTCAAGTTTTTCTTACTTGGATTTTTTAATTGATAATGTTAGACTTTGATATATATAGATTTGTTGAGAATAAATAAATAGTAAAAAACATTCATAATATGGGATTAGTAAAACCTTCAAATACAACGTTTGCCAAAATCAGAGTTTTAGGAGTTGGTGGTGGAGGTGGCAATGCAGTTAACTCGATGATTGACTCAAATCAAATTGATGGTGTTGAGTTTATAGCTGTAAACACCGATGCTCAGGCTCTTTTAACTTCAAAAGCAGAAACCAAGATGCAGATTGGGAACAATTTTACCCGTGGACTTGGTGCTGGAGCTGATCCAGAAGTAGGAAGAACTGCTGCGGAAGAAAGCCAAGAAAAACTTAAAGATATGCTTTTTGATAGTGACATGGTTTTTATTACTGCTGGCATGGGCGGTGGCACCGGAACTGGAGCAGCACCGATAATTGCCCAAATCGCTAAAGAAGCAGGAGCTTTAACTGTAGCGGTAGTGACAAAGCCATTTATGTTTGAGGGTGTTCGAAGAATGCAGACGGCTGAAGAAGGAATAGAAATTCTCAAGGACTGTGTCGACACCTTAATCGTGATCCCAAATCAGCGACTACTTGAAGTAGTTGATAAAAAGATGACGTTGATTGATGCTTTTCGTTTGGCAGACAATGTTCTTGGCCAGGGTGTGAAGGGCATCTCTGATTTAATTACTGTTCCAGGAATGATTAATGTGGACTTTGCCGATGTTAAAACCATTATGCAGGACTCCGGAACAGCTCTGATGGGTATAGGTGAAGCCTCTGGTTCTGATAGAGCGGTCACCGCAGCTAGAATGGCCATCTCCTCTCCTCTTTTAGAAGTTTCGGTAGAAGGTGCCAAGGGTTTACTCTACAACATCACTGGTGGATCCAGCATGACGATGACCGAGATTTCGGATGCCTCATCGATCATTGCTAATGCGGCAGATCCAGACGCAAATATTATTTTTGGAGCGAACATTGATGATGAGATGGGAGACAAAATTAAGATTAGTGTGATAGCTACAGGCTTTGATCAGACAGATCTTCCTCCAGGGATGGCTCGACGTCAAATGTTTGGTGGTTACTCTCGCAGTTCGATCAGAAAGTTTTCTGAACCAGATGAGAATGGTGATAAGATTGATCGTCCTCCATCAGGATATACTCAGCCTGTTACAAAATCTCAGCGATCGGTTCAAGAAGGCGGTGAAAAAAAAGAGTCAGATCAGTCATCGGCTTTTATTAAGATCGGTGGTCAACAAACAGTTTTAGCACATTCAGATAAATCCGATTCAAACGTAACAGAAGATGACGATTCTCTAAAGGATGATTTTGAAGTTCCTGCTTTTTTGAGAAATAAGTAATTTCGCTAATTGATATTTGATTAAGAAGCAAGCTCGTGAGGTATAATCAGAAATAAATCATTGTGTGCTATAATTTGAGAACGTACCGTATGAGTCTGTTTATCAACAGGCGAGCTCTGTAGCACGGTAGCTTGAAGAAAGTTGGTCAACCAACAATTAGACCAAGCCGGGTAAGCCCGAGAACGCTGTAAAGAGATGACAACTGTAAATGGTTGTTAAATAGAGGTGGTACCGTCTTTTTTAAGGCCCTCTTTTTATTACAATTTAGTTTGTAATAAAAAGAGGGCTTTTTTAGTAACAATTAATTGAGCAACAGTATGCCAAAAGTAAAAAATTTTCGTCAACCTCCTGATCTTCCTCAGCTTGAACAAGAAATCAAGAAATTTTGGGAAGAAGATCACACATTTAAAAAATCTGTAGATCAAAGATCTGAAGATAACTCATATGTTTTTTATGATGGTCCTCCATTTGCTACGGGTATGCCTCATTATGGCCACCTCCTTGCCTCAACAACAAAAGATGTGATTCCAAGATTTTGGACGATGAATGGTAAACGGGTTGAAAGAAGATGGGGTTGGGACTGTCACGGATTGCCAATCGAGAACATTGTAGAAAAAGAACTGAGACTATCTGATAAAAAAGCCATCGAGGATTACGGAGTAGCTAAGTTTAATGAGGCCTGTCGATCAAAAGTGCTAACTTACGCCCATGATTGGAAGGAAGTGATTGAAAGATTAGGTCGATGGGTAGATATGGAGAATGATTACAAAACGATGGAGAGTTGGTACATGGAAAGTTTATGGTGGGTGTTTGCGCAGTTGTGGGAGAGAGGCTTGATCTACAAAGGTCATAAGTCGATGCATGTCTGTCCACGATGTAATACTCCCCTCTCAAATTTTGAGGTAACGCAAGGATATAAAGATGTGAAGGATATTTCTGTGGTGGCTGAGTTTGAGTTAAATGATTCAAAACAACTTTTTGAAGGAAAAGATAGAGTTTTTGTTTTAGCTTGGACCACTACTCCCTGGACTTTGCCTGGAAATATGCTACTGGCTGTTAACAAAAAGTTAAAGTATGTTCTCTTTTCTGGATCTGAATCTGGAAAGTTATACATTTCGACAGAAGATTTTCTCAAACAACATCTAGTCGATGATTCTTACTCTATCATTCAAGAAATTCCCGCAGATCAAATGATAGGTTTGTCTTATCATCCGCTTTTTTCATACTTTAAAGATACTGAGAATGCCTTTAGAGTAGTTGAGGCAGAGTTTGTTTGCGCGGAGGAAGGCACTGGCATTGTTCATATCGCTCCTGGATTTGGTGAGGATGACTATAAGGTAGGAGAAAAGGAGAATATTCCCCTTGTTCAGCACGTCGGTTTAGACGGAAAATTTACCAAAGAAGTTATAGATTTTGCTGGTTTATCGGTTAAACCAAAAGGAAATCCTAACAGTACTGATCAACTAATTATTGAGTATCTAGAAAAGAATGACTTGCTTTTTTTGAAAAGTAAAATTGCTCATAGCTATCCTCATTGTTGGCGTTGTGACACTCCCCTTTTGAATTATGCGACCGATAGTTGGTTTGTGAAGGTAACCAGTTTTATTGACCAGCTGATCAAAAATAATCAGCAAACAAACTGGATACCAGAACATATGAGAGATGGGCGGTTTGGAATGTGGCTTGAGAATGCTCAGGATTGGGCAATTTCTAGAAATCGATATTGGGGAACCCCTCTTCCAATTTGGGAAAGTGAAGACGGTGATGTTATCTGTATTTCAAGCATCAGTGAATTAGAAAAGTTGTCGGGAAAGAAAGTCTCTGATTTACATAAACATTTTCTAGATGAGATTGAGATTGAAAAAGATGGCAAGACCTATAAAAGAATTCCAGAAGTTTTGGATTGTTGGTTTGAGTCTGGGGCTATGCCCTATGCTTCCTTTCATTATCCTTTCGAAAATCGAGAAAAGTTTGAAAATAATTTTCCCGCCGAGTTTATTTCTGAGGGGCAGGATCAAACACGAGGATGGTTTTATACACTTCATGTGTTAGCAACAGCATTAACAATGGGTGATCAGCCAGCCATTCCTGTAGCCAAACCAACTTCTTCTTTTAAAAACGTGATTGTCAATGGCATCGTTCTCGCTGAAGATGGGAAAAAAATGAGTAAGAGTTTAAAGAATTATCCAGATCCCATGACAATCGTTGATCAGTATGGAGCTGACTCTTTGCGTTTGTATTTGATGAGTTCGAGTGTAATGAAGGCTGAGAATCTTAACTTTAAGGAAAAAGAGGTTTCTGACTTGAGAAGAAAGGTGTTTTTAATTTGGTGGAATATGCTTTCTTTTTATCAACTTTTTGCTGATAAAGATCATGATGTTAGAGAATCTCCAAATAATGTTGAGAATATTCTGGATAAATGGTTAATTTCTAGAGTTGAATCTTTATCTTTGAGTGTGACTGCTAATCTAGAAAAATATGACGTTGTAAAAGCTAGCAGAGAATTAATTGAGTTCATCGATGAGTTTTCAACATGGTATCTGAGACTGTCTAGAGAAAGGATTAAGGATCAGGATAATCAAACATCAAGTCATGTTTTTGGATGGAGTTTATATAGATTAGCTCAATTATTTGCACCATTTGCTCCCTTTTTTAGCGAATTAGTTCATCATAATCTAGTTGATGAAGATAGCTCAATTCATCTATCAACTTGGCCAGAGTTAAAGAAAACGATAATTGATAAAAAAATCGAGACTGAGATGAAGCTAATTATGCAAGTAGTAGAACTCGGAAGAAGATCAAGAGTAGAAAATGGATCAAAACTTAGACATCCACTGGCCTCAGTGAAAATTTCTCTTAATAATCAGTTTGAGTACTCGCAGTATGAGCAGTTAGTTAAGGATGAGCTAAATGTTAAAGTCGTCAAGTGGCAACAAGGTTCTGGAAATCAAGAATTAGCTCTAGAGTTTGATTTTGAGTTAACCCCAGAGTTAGAGACTGAAGCTATTGCTCGAGATTTAATTCGAGAGATTCAAGCCATTCGAAAAACAGCAAAGTTAGCAATTGATAAAGTGGCTAAAATAGAACTACCTAGCTGGCCAGAGGAATGGCAAGAGGAGATTGAGCAACGCACCAACACTATTTTAACTAAGGGAACTGTTTTGAAATTAGTCACAGAGTAATTACACAAATAAATTCGCTAATTTATATTTAGTTAAGAAGAGAGCTCATTTCTGAGGGAGGTCCCTCAGCGTTTTGTCTTGCTTTGCAAGATCAAAGCCTGCTCCCCTGTGACTTAGGGGTATTAAACCCCAAGTCACACTAGGGGGAATTCCCCCTAGAACCCCCAATTCTAATCTGTTCCCCTAAAGCAAGCTCACGGGGTATAATCAGAATCAATGAAATGGATTATTCCAATTACTACTGGTTTATTGGCTGGAATAAGCCTTGTCTCGTTAAGTAGTATTGCTCCAGATCTAATGCCACGGCAACTAAGTTATTTTTTGCTTGGATACTTATTTTTCTTCCTTATTAATAAGCTGAAGTTTCAAGAACTTTTGAAGTATAGCGGAGTGTTTTATGTGTTTACAATATTAGCTCTGTTTCTTTTATTGGTGTTAGGAATATCTACTAGATCAACGGTAAGGTGGATTAACTTACCTTTTGGATTTAAGATTCAACCTTCTCAATTTGTTCCTTTGGTTGTGTCATTATTTTTAGCAAGTAGGATGAAAAAGTTAAACCTCGACAGATGGAGAGAGTTATTAAAATTTTCAATCTATATTTTAATTCCAGCTGTCCTAGTATTTTTACAACCTGATTTTGGGACGAGCATTGTTATATCAATTAGTCTATTTTCTATTTTATTGATATCAAAGATTAGAATAAAACAACTGTTAATGCTGCTCGGAGTATTTCTTTTTGTCTTACTTTTTGCTTGGTTTTTTGTTTTAAAACCATATCAAAAAGCTAGAATTACGGGATTCATTTCTCCGCAAGGTCAAGTTGACCAAAATAGTTCATATAATGCTAGACAAGCATTGATTGCTGTCGGATCTGGCCAACTGTTTGGCCGGGGGTTAGGTGCTGGAGTTCAATCTCACCTAAGATTTCTCCCAGAAAGACAGACCGATTTTATTTTTGCTTCAATAGCTGAAGAATGGGGATTTATTGGTTCAATGGTGATTATTATGTTGTATTTAATTTTGCTATCTTGTTTGCTTTATTCAGCATATAAAGCGGATGATTTAAGAATAAAGATGATATTAATTGTTTTGTTTGTTAATTTATTTTTACAGATCTCAATTAATATTGGCATGAATATTGGACTGCTGCCGATTACCGGTCTTACTTTACCTCTTTTGTCTTATGGAGGAAGCTCGATATTGTCATTTATGATATTTCTTGGATTGGCTTTCAATGTGATATCATTGCACAGAGCTAAAGTTAGCTTAAATATTAAGTAGTCTTGTTTTTTTCTAAGGTTTGTTGCATAATATCCAATCTGTTATCGGAAAAATATGTCAAAATACGCAATCATCAAATTATCAGGCAAACAGTATCGAGTTGGAGTCGGTGACGAGTTCATCGTTGACAGACTTGATGTTGAAGAAGGAAAAAAACTTCAATGTGATGTTTTGTTGGTTAAAGATGATGATAAGGTGTTGATTGGCACTCCGCAACTAGAAAAAAACTCGGTTGAGCTTGAGGTTGCTTCTCATCAAAAAGGAAAAAAAATTCGAGTTGCTAAGTTTAAAGCAAAATCTAGATATCGTAGAGTCTTTGGTCACAGACAACATCAGTCGGTGGTTAAGGTTCTTTCAATTAAGTAGCTGCCATCATGCATAATTATGTTGCCTTGTTGGGTAACACCCCCCTTCTTTCGTTAGCTGAACTTGACTCAGTTCTTTCTGTTGATATTACTCGAGTTGCTAAACACGCAGCTCTTTTTTCTTTAGAAGATGATGAAACTGCAGTTGAGCTTCAAGAAAAATTAGGCGGAGTTTTCAAGATTTTTAAGATGATTCAACCCTTAATTAAAGAAGATGCTCAAGAACAAATAGCCACTTATTTATTACAGTTAGCTTCTCACCAATCTGGAAAAATTGAGTTTGCATTGGGTTTTTTTGAGCAAGAATCATTAGAGATAGATTCAAGAGCTATAAAGAAGATATTATCAGATAATGACTGCTCTTCACGTTATCTTGAGAGTGATACTTGGGGTTTATCTTCGGCGGTATTAAAACATCAAAGGAATATCCATGACTTGATGATTAGTAAGTACCAAGATCAACACTGGTTACTTGAAACGGTTGCAGTTCAAGATGCTGATGAGTGGAGTTTACGCGATAGAAGAAAACCTTATGTTTCAGGCAAAAAAGGTATGTTACCTCCTAAGGTTGCGAGAATTATGGTAAATTTAGCAATTGGTCATTTTCAAAAACATAATCTTTCTGATGCCTCTCCTTTACTTTATGATCCATTTTGCGGAACCGGTACGGTTTTGATTGAAGCAGTAACAAGAAATTGTAGAATTATTGGCTCTGATATAGACGCAGATGCCATAGATGGCACTAATGATAACCTTATTTGGTTTGAAAAACAGCTAAATCAGGCAATTGATTTTAATCTGTTTCAGTCTGATGTGACTCACGCCAAAGATCATCTGAAATCTGAAAAAATTGATTTAATAGTGACAGAGCCTTTTTTGGGTAAGCCAAATCCAAAATTAACTGAACTTGAGAATATTTTCGATGGATTGGGTTCACTTTATCTTGGGGCTTTTAAAGCTTGGATTCAAATCTTAAAAAAAGGTAGTATGGTGGTGATCGTATTTCCATATGTGGAAACTCCAAATAAAAGATTTGATTTATCAGGATTGATTGACAAACTTGAGAGGTTTGGGTATACTCTTCAGGTCAAGCCGATTGATTATCATCGAGAAAATGCAGAGGTCAAAAGGCAAATTTTAATATTTAGATATCAATAATTTTTAGGTAATATATGGCACACGTTAAAGGTTCAGGTAAAGTTAGCCAACAGTCACAACGCAAAAGATCTGGAAAAAGACTTGGAATTAAGCTTTCTGGTGGTCAGAAGGCAAAAGTTGGTCAAATTATTTTAAAACAAAGAGGTATGCTTTATAAAGCTGCCGATGGTGTTGGAGTTGGTTCCGATCACACAATCTTCGCCATGCGCGATGGTGTGGTTAAGTTTGGTAAGCGACACGACAAAACAACTGTAAGTGTTATTGCCGAATAGTAGTCTCCATCTTTTAATCTTTATTTTTTTCTATTGTTTCTCTGGAGGTTAATTTTAAATAAGTTAACCACAAATCAGCATTAGCGTTGTTGAGTATTTTATTGTATATTGAGGGAATATGGTCTCAAACAACAATAAACAAAACTCTAAGCTTCAATATTTAAGTATTGATCAGTTAGAAACAAACCCTTTCCAACCTAGAGAAAGAATTAAAACTGAAGAAATTCAAGAATTATCTGACTCAATTAAAGAACACGGAGTTATTGAACCTCTGGTTGTTGCGCAAACTCCAGCTGGGTTTCAGATTATTGCAGGCGAACGTCGTTGGAGAGCTGCCAAGTTAGCCAATCTCAAAGAAGTCCCAGTTTCCATTATTAAAACTACTCCAAGGCAAATGTTGGAGCTGGCACTAGTAGAAAATGTTCAGCGAAAAGATTTGCATGCGATCGAGAGAGCAAAAGGTTTTCAGCAGTTGATGCGTGAGTTTGGACTAAAAGTATCTGAGGTTGCTCAAAGAATTGGGAAATCTCCTTCATATATTAGCAACAGTTTAAAACTTCTTGAATTACCCGATCTGATCAAGGATGCCGTTATTAACGGCACTATTACCGAAGGCCATGCTAGAGCGTTATCTAGTTTAGAAACCGAGTCGGAGCAGATAGAGTGTTATCGCCAGATTATAGATGAAAAGTCTTCAGTCAGAGATGCTGAGGCAATGGTTCGTGTAAAAAAGGATGAGAAAGCAATCGTGCCCTCTCACCTTAGAAAACCTTCTGTAGCAGTTAAAAATGAGGCTCTTACTAACATAAAGAAGCAACTCTCAAATCAGCTGAAAGCTCCTGTTTCTCTTAATCTAAGACGTTCAAGCGCTCAAACAAGGTTATCCATTACTCTTAAAGGTGATGAGCGAGAAACTGAGCGTTCACTTAAAACTCTTTTAGAGCTACTTGATAAGTCAAAGTAATAAAATAATTTTATCCGCTATCTCATACCAAAGTGGTACAGCAGTAGTAGCACCCCATTGATCAAGTTGAGGCTCAGTTAGTTTAACCATCATTACAAACTTTGGCTTATCTGTTGGAGCAAAACCGATGAAACTAGCAATAGTGCCAGACTCTTTGTATCCTCCAGTTTCACTAGGAATTTGAGAGGTTCCAGATTTACCCGCTACTGAAAAATTTTTGTTAATCCAGTTATTTCTGTCTGGAGCTGAGTGAACCATCATTGTTGCTACAGCTTGAGCAGTTTCTGGTTTAATTACTCTTCTTAGTTCTTGAGGATGATACTCAATCACCTCTTCAGTTTGTGGATCATAGACCGAGCTAACTATGTACGGTTTCATCATCACTCCATTATTTGCGATTACCCCAACTGCTCTTATCATCTGCATGGTATTGGTGCTAATACCTTGTCCAAAACTTATCGTAGCGAGCTCAATCGGTCCTATATGCTTTGGAAATGGAGTTTCTCGATCTTCCTGAAGATCAATATTGAGTGGTTCTGAGATTCCGAAGTTTTTAATATACTCAGCAAATTTTTTCTCACCGATCATCTCTGACACAAACACCATGGCGGTATTGTCTGATTTTTTTAGTGCTTCGCTCATGGTGATATTTGGATGAAACTCTTTGTTCCAGGTGTTAATGGTATATCTGCCAATAGTTCTGGGTCCAGCGCATTTGGTGCATTCTGTATCTGGTGAAATTACTCCTAAATCAATTCCTGTTGCAAGCGTTAAAACTTTAAAGGTTGAGCCTGGTTCGTATAGATTTGAGAGAGTGGGATTTTTAAAAATCTCAGTCTGAAAATTTGAATAGGTTGATTGATCATAATGTGGCCAAGTTGCAACGGCCAAAATTGCTCCAGTGCTTGGTTCTATCACGACGATCTCGCCACTTTGACTATCATATTTTTTAATGCCTTCTTCAAGTGCTTTCTCAACGATAAATTGGATATCTCTTCGGATGGTAAGTGTAATGTCTCTTCCATCTAGATTGCTGAAGTCTAACTCTTGATCAGCAAATGAAGCACCTTTGGCATCTTGTTTATAAGAAATTGTCTTGGTTTGACTTGCTAGCTCTTTATTTAACGCACCTTCTACTCCAAAATAACCTAACTGATTGTCTTCTTGATCCTTTCCAACAAACCCAGTTAGATGAGCCGCCATTGAACTTTCTGGATAGTATCTAACCTCTGTTTCGTATGAGTGTAAGCCAGTAATTTTTAACTGAGAAAGAACTGAGTTGAACTCGTCTGGAATTTCTGACAAAATTTTTATCCAGTTATTATCTCTAGAGATTAACTGATTAAGTCTGTTTTGAAACTCATTTTCATCTATAGAAAAATAGACATTCTTCTGAAGGTTTTCATCGTTTGTACAATCATTATAAAGAGAGGTAATTTTTTGTAATAACTCGTCTGTATTAATCTTTAGTTCACTCTTATTTAAGTAAACATCCCAAGCAGTTTGATTTCCCACAAGGAGACTGTTCTCGGCAAAATATATATTTCCTCGTTTACCTCTGATAGTAATTTTGTTCGTTGACTGTTGATCAATAATCGTTTGTGAGGACTTCGCATTAACAACTTGCCAATAAAATAGTCTGACAGATATCAACAGAAATCCAAATAGAATCATCAGGAATGAGATCTTTAATCGCTGCTGAATATGCGATTGAGTGTTCATGATAGTTAAGTTCTACAATTATTAAAAACTATATCTATCTTAAAGCAATTGTGTCATGTGAGGAAATAACCAGTGGTGATGAAATAGGAGCATATCCTTCTTCTAAGAGCAATTGATTTGCGATTAATGAATTAGATTGACTTAATTGAGCTATCCTTTCCTCCTTTTCTTTTTGGAGAGATGTTTTTTGTTCCTCAAGAAAATTGAGTTTATGTTGGTAGCTTACGGTTTGTCCCAATCTGACACAAGAAAAAATTGATTGAGTGATTACTGTTGTTAAAACTAATAAATAATAAAAACAAACGGTTTTTTTTCTAGAGATTTTTTTCATTGTTATCTTTTCTCAAAAGCTCTTAACTTTGCGCTACGAGCAGATGGATTATTATTAACTTCTGTCTCAGATGGTTTTAATGGTTTGTCGAATAAATTCTTTCCCAGATTGTTTTCTTCCCACTCATTAAGGGTGTGTTTTGCGATCGAGTCCTCTCCTTGATGAAAGGCAATGGTAACGATTCTTCCACCCGCTTCTAAGCTTTCTAGAGCCTGGGGAAGGGCCTCCTTTATGCAATCTAGCTCACTGTTAACCGCTATTCGTAAAGCTTGAAATACCTTGGTGGCAGGATGAAGATGGGAATGTCTGTGAACAATCTTTTCAATTAGATTTCTTAACTCTCCCACCGTTTCAACTCTTTTTGAGCGGTCTGGCTTTCGATATTTATCTATAGCAGAAGCGATTTTGTGTGAGTTTGATCTTGTTTCTCCTCCGAACTCGGCAAACAATGACTCAAGTTGTTTTTTTGAGAGGATTGATAATAGATCAGCTGCTGTTACGCCAAGCTCTTGATCCATTCTCATGTCGAGAGGTGCATCTGGATGATCAAAGCTGAAACCGCGATGAGGAGCCCTTATTTGATCTTGACTAGTGCCAAAATCAAATAAAACACCAGAAATGGTGGCGGTTTCAGCTTGATCTTCTAACCTGAGTTGAGAAAGTTGATTTTTTAATTGATCAAAATTACTATGAATTAAAAATAATCTTTTTTCTTCGATTTCTAGTGCAAACTCATCCTTACCATACTCAATTGCTTCTAAATCTTGATCAAAAGCTATGACATTCCCACCAGCGTTGATAATTTCCCTGGTGTGACCTCCTCTACCAAAAGTTGCATCGAGATACCATTTTTTTGGAGATATGTTTAAAGCCTCAATCGCTTCTTTGAGCATGACGGGCTGATGGAATATTTTTGTTTGTGAACTCATGTTAGTTTTCTATTGACTCAGCAATTGTTTCAGCCTGGTTTTCTAGTTGAGAGATATATTGGTGATATTGCTCTTGATCCCATATCTCAATGCGATTAAAACTTCCTACTATGACTATCTGTTCATTTAGTTTGGCAAACTGGATCAAGTAATCGGGCAGATTTACTCGACCGTTTGAGTCAACCTCAACCTCTTTAGCCTCGTTACTCATAATTCTGATTAA
>CAZQWI010000002.1:5636-26846 GCA_964596995.1 uncultured Pseudomonadales bacterium | reverse complement strand
GAACTAAAAGAGGGAGAGATATTATTGCTTGAAAATTTAAGGTTTCATGCAGAAGAAAAGAAGAATGTGGCAGAGTTTGCCAAACAACTGGCCTCGTTAGCAGATGTTTATATTAATGAAGCTTTTTCTGCCTGTCATCGCGCCCATGCTTCTATTGAGGCGATTACAAAATACCTACCATCTTTTGCCGGCCTCCACCTTCAAAAAGAAGTTGAATATTTATCAAAACTAATTGATAATCCAACCCAACCATTTGTTATGGTAATTGGAGGAGCCAAAATTTCCGATAAGGTTGAGGCTGTAAAAAACCTGCATAAAGTCGCTAGCATGGTGTTACTTGGTGGGGGTGTAGCAAATAACTTTCTCAAGGCCGAAGGCATCGAAACACACAAATCATATCTTGAAGAAGCTGACAAAGACGAAAAAATAAGTTACTTAGACATGGCTGGGCAGCTAGTCACAGAGAATAAAACAGAGAAGGTGTTAAAAGATGGCTATATTCCCCTACCAAAGTTAATGACTCCCATTGATGTGGTTGCTGCGCAAAACAAAGATAGTAAACAAACACAAATAATTGATTTAAGTTCTGGCATGGAAGATACTCCCAATGATGAGGATTTAATGTATTTAGATATTGGTCCAAGAACTGCTCAGTTATATTCAGATTTACTGCTTCAGGCAAAAACAATTTTTTGGAACGGGCCAGTGGGAGTTTTTGAAAAGTCACAATTCTCAACAGGAACGAGAGAGGTCGCTCGAGCTATTGCTAAATCAGGAGCAGAAACAATCATCGGTGGAGGCGATACCATCAGCGCCATCAAAAAATTTGGCTATGAAGGCAGATTTGATTATGTATCAAGTGCAGGCGGAGCTGCTTTAGAGTTTTTGGCAGGCAAAGATTTACCAGGAATAAAAACTATCTCAAAAAAATAGAAATGTTTTAGTTCGTTAACGAATTTATTATTAGCCTCCCGGATCTGTATTATTTGGATATAATATCTCCCTGTGTTAGTGCAAATTAATCCATACCATCACTCAATAAAAAAACGAGCCATTGATCTATTTGTGGGCATTCCAATGTTTTTATTGGCTCTCCCATTCTTGGTAGTTATTTCTGCCGTCATCTTTTTCACCTCTGGAAAACCGGTTCTTTTTCTTCAAAAAAGATCGGGGTTAAATAAAAAACCTTTCACAATTTATAAGTTCCGCACCATGACGATTAATGCGTCAGCCAAACAATCAAAACTCAAACATCTCAATCAAGCTCCCAAACCAATGTTTAAGATTCATGATGACCCCAGATTTGTTGGAGTTGGCAGATGGTTATCTAACACTGGGCTCGATGAGCTACCCCAACTAATTAACATCATTAAAGGTGAGATGAGCTTGGTAGGACCAAGACCTCTGCCAATCACTGAAGCAAACAAACTGCCAAAAGAGTGGGCTTTTAGATTTTTAGTTAAGCCAGGGTTATTTAGTTACTGGACGTTGGATGATAGAAGACATGAGTCGCTTGACATTTGGAAACAGCTGGAAGTGAATACTGTTAAATCTAAAAACATAAAAACTGATCTTTTCATAATAATAAGTGCTTTATTTCATCAAACTAAAGTTTTAATAAAGAAGATAATTTTCCCGATTAAAAATCTTATCAGAAATGAATTTTAAGATATCGCACAATCTTATACTCCTATTAATAATAGTGTGCTTGGGTGGTTATTTGAGAAGCTTTCAAGCTTTAAGAAATGCACCATTATTTGGAGATTCAGGCAGAGATGTTTTGGTAGCTAAGCATATGGCAACCTATAAACAGAATTTGCTAACATCTCCAAATGCATTCGGAGGAAAAGGTCTTATAAATAATTCTCCTGTTTATTATTGGTTTCTAGCTATAGTATGGTTTATTTGTAATTCATTAGAGTCAATTTTGTTGTTTTTTATTGCTATTGGAATTGTTAACATAGTCCTGTCTTACTTACTATTTAGAGAGTGCGGTAACAAAAAATTCTCTCTTTTATTTGCATTGTTTGTTTCAACGAATAATACTTTCATCTATCTTTCAAGAATGATCTGGCAACCTCATCTATTACCATTTTTCCAGTTGCTGTCATTTTTATTTTTATTTAAAGGAGTGAAAGATTCGAAATACTATTTGTGGGCAATTCAATTCACATTTTTCGCTTTTCACATTCATCTAAGTTACATTCCTTTCTTAGGAATAGCTATTATTTTTGTATTAATAGATCTTATTAAAGATAAACACTACAAATTGTTGTTAAAAGCCATCTTTTTGATAACTGCTAATATTGTTATTTGGTTTTTCATAACTAATAATTCTTTTTTAACATTTTTGCCATCACAATCACGCGGATTAAGCGTGTTAATAAACATAAATAATTTTTTTCAAAAAATCATACTTATTTTTCAAAGATTTGACAATAATTTGTCGTTCTGGAGTTATAGTGATAAATTCTTATTTTTCGTTTATTCATTTTTAATAGTATTAATACTTTTTTGTATTAAAAAAGAGATTTCAAAAAAAAAGATATTTTGGCTTTTATTAACAATGATGGGCTCATTTGTGTTTTTAGGGTTTTTATCAATGGAGATATACTCATATTATTTATACCCCTATCACTTCTTACTAGCATTCAGTTATTTTTTTATAGCATCATATTTTAAAAAAGTCGGATATTTCATAATTATTCCATTATTAATTCTTAACTTGACAGATTCTAAAATGATTTCATATCTTTATTCAGACATACCACTTAATGAAAAGGCCATGCATAAAAGAATTTCTAAAAAAATTTTAGACTCAAATAAATATCAAACCAATGATTTGGAGATAAAAGTATGTTTAGCTGAAAAAGATCACTGTTCTAATCCTGACGGTTTTACAAGCAGTATATATTTTTTTCTTGAAGAAAACCTTAATAAAAAATTGGGAGTTATAGCAAATACTAGCAATGGAAATAGCTATGTACCTTACAATTTGAACCAAAACAATAGATCTTGGTTTATTATTTGCCAATATCCTAAAGAGACTTGTCTTGATGATTTAAACATTGAGCTTTCCAAAACAAAAGAAATTTTTTATGAAGAAGGCATCAGCATAATATCTTATCAAAAGAGCTTCGAGTGATACTGTTTCGTTATTATCGCGAAAAAATGAAATCTTTAAAGCAAGTATAACCAAATGGAGAAAAAGTAATCAATAAAAAAATCACAAGCCCTCAACAACCTTACCAATTTTATATACAGCATTTTTAGAATAATTATTTTGCTTGATTAAGTTAATAGCCTCCTTGCAACCATAGTGAAAATCTTCATTCTGATAGTGCTGAACACAATAATTGAAAGCCTCAAGCGATTCCCCTTCTCTACCCAGAAAGAAATAAACATTTCCAAGTTGCATTTGAGAGTAGAATTCTCTTGGTTCAAGATTCCTCATAATTTTTGCATATTCAATAGCTAATTCAGGCTTATTATTCTTTAGAGATGACTCAATCTCTTGTTGACACAACTTAATATGATCAACCACTCTGTTTAACATCATTTTTCTCAATTTTGTTGAATAATCCTGTAAGTAACACAGAGTTTGATCTGAGTTATAATTTTGAGAAGAAATTTTTTCAAACCACACATCAGTTTCAAAAAATATTTCTGGTCTAATCTCGTAAGCTTTTTCGTAAAATGATGAGGTTTGACAAGTTGTTAATGCAATATCGCTGTTTCCAACAACAATCAACATATTTGCCAGTTGTTTTTCACGCTCTTTATCTAGTTTTTGGTCAAAGTTTTTTAATTTTTTCCACACAAAATATGAATTGTTTGCAATTTCTAATTGTTTTTCTGTAATTTTCTTTTGATCAACATAGTTTTTGTCACTAAAAAAATACTCGTGATTATTATTTATTTCATCGAAAAACCAGTTAAATAGTTCATATGGAGATAAACCAGAAAAATCCTTTATGCTTAAAATCAGCGTTCCAACTTCATCCTGGCTCAGCTCTACCACTCCTACTCTTGCTAAATACTTTATTAAGTACTCTGACCATAACATCCTATTATCGCCCCATTGGTTTTCATCAGTTTTCAGTAACTTAACGACCACTCTTTTATCCATGTTCTCATAATTCATCTGAGTAACAAAAATAGGTAAATATTTACTGAATATCCAATCATCCAATTTACTTGCGGCGTAATAAAAATCGCCCGCTTTTTGATGATTATGTTTTTGAAAAAAGAAATCTCCCAATTTTATATAGTTACTTGCAATTACTTCTCTTTGTTGTTCCATAAGAGAGTAATAATTCTCTTTACCCCTCCAATTTCTATCAAAAAGATGAACGATTAACTCTTCTGCTTTCATGCCAGCTAACTCCCATTCTTCTTTTTCAATTAACTCTCCAAGCCTGTTTGTCGTCATCCAAATCCATGGCTCTTTGCTTAATCTTGAGGCTAAATATTTATTGTTTTCATTTAACAAATCACTTTTGGTTGCCTGCAAAAGAAAGCTGGAATCAGCGTGATAAATTGAAAACAATTTATCTGATGGAGCTTTCTCAAAAAAAATGTGTTTATGCCATAAAATATACGGGAAATAATAAAAAGCCTTCTGTTGATGGCCGGTTAAGATTAGGGCTTCCAAAACAATATATAAACAAGTTACAAGAACAATTAGTAGTAAGCTAGCTTTATAGAAAATTTTAAATAAACCTAGCAAAAGAAAGTGTAAAGGTCTTTTATTACTCACCTTATTTTTACAGATTAAGCCAAAACTAAATATCGTAACAAAGAAAATTAATAAGTAATTCCAGTCATAATCAAATAGTGCATTAACCGATAGAGATATCAAGCCAATTAATAGTGGAAAAGAAACTTGATATCTATTTTGATTGCGTTTAATAGCACTTATTATCAAGGAAACAATTAATCCAACAAAAGAAATCCCTCCAAAAATACCCATCTCGGCAAAAATTTCTAAATATGAATTGTGAGCATGAGCGCTGTTTGTTGATGGACTAACCAATACCTCTCTAACTGATAAAGGATATGTTCCTATACCAGATCCAAAAAATGGATTTTTTAAAAAAACTTTCCAAGCCTGGACCCAATATGAAACTCTATCAATTAAATAAAAATTTTTATTAATTTTTGTATTCCAAAAACTCTTATTAGCAAAAAGAGTAAGTTGATTTGGTAGCATTTGAGATAAAACATAAACTAAAGAAGAAGCTGTCGATATTAAAAATAGAAATATAAAAACAATTAAATCCTTCTTTATCATCTTTTCTTTAAAAGTTATAAAGAAGAATAGCAACTGAAAAAAACCTATTAAAATACCAATTCGTCCAAAACAAAAAAATAGTAATAAATAATTTGTTGTAGAAAGAAAATACATCCTTTTATCTTTATTAATTGAAAACCAAAGAAACAATGGATTAATGAAAAGAAGCCAAGAAGCAAAGTGACTATGACCATGGCCAATATATAGTAAGTTGGACTCAAGAAAAAAGTTTCGTAAAAAGATATCCGAGATATAGATAAGAAAAAGAAAAGAGATGATCACATGGAAAAAAAACAAAATATGAATATATTTTATTAAAAAGTTTTTTTTATTCTTAACTGAGTTAACCCAATAAAAACCGATAAAAGAAAAGAGGTAAATAGAAATTTTGTCCAAAGACAAAGGAATGTTAATTGAAAAAATAAATGATAAAACAGAGAAGAAAAGAAAGGCTAACCACAATATTAGGATTGCGCTCTCTTTTGATTTATTATTTAAATTTACCTTCCCTCGAAAGTAAAAGAGACCGCTCAATCCAAAGACCAAAACAAGCCACTTTAAATATGTATTGCCAAAAAAGAACAGCAGTAAAAGCAAAGTGATAAAAAAGTAATCAAAAATTCCAAGTTTCATAATTATAAGCCAAACATCTGCAAATAGGCTTTTGCAGAATCATTCCAACTTCTATAAGTGTTAATAGATTTTTTATTAACTGTTTTACTCTTTTCTGAATTATCAATAGCTAGTAATGCTCTTTTTAGCCAATGTTTTTTATTGATGTTTACTTTGTAAACTAAGTCATTATCATTGAATTCTTGATCTATCCAGTTTTGATTAACAATGCATTTTTTATCAAGACCAACTGTTTCATATAGAACAATGGGATTGCCCTCTAAAAATGATGGTAAAACCACCGCGTAGCAATTTTTAATTAATTCCAATTTTTCTTTGCCAAAAACATACTTTAGTCTAATAATAGCAGGGTTGTTTATAGTTAATCCAACTATTTTTTTTTCAAAGCTCTCCATATTTGAAGATCCTCCGGCTAGCACTAATTTCAAATTTTTTTTGTTGTTATCATTATTTAAATCATTGAACTCATTTATTAGTCCTTCAATATTTTTTTCAGGAACAAATCTTCCAAGAAATAATAAATATTTTTCCTGTAATAATTTCTTTTTTGATAGTAATTGATTCTTGGATTGATATTTTGTTTTTAATGAAAAGTTGTTAAATCCAGGCTTAATAATTTTAATATTTTGTTGAAGATATTTTTCTGCCAGAAAATCCCTTAATTTTGAAGAGACAACGACAAGTTGGTAATAATTTCTTTTTAAAATTAAGAGGCTAATGGTTTTAAAAACCAAGTTTTGAAAAAAACTCCATTTTTTCCTTTCCCAATCTAAAGAATGTATGGTAATTAATATTCTTTTACCTCTGAGATATGGAATCCAAGACCAAGTAGCCATTCCCAGGCCCTGATACCAAACCGTTGTTGAATCATCAAAAAAACAATAAATTGAAGAAAATAATCCATAAATAACTGATTCAAAAATCTTTGAGACAAAAGTAAATGTCACTTTTAGCTCAACATTATTTATTAATTTTTGAGAATTCTTTTTTTGATAACAGCTTTTTACAAAAACTCTAAATGGATACTTTTTTAGCGAGTTGCTTTGAATAATCTTTTGAACATAGGCTTCTACTCCACTAGTTCCAACAAAATCTGATGGAAAGGCTCTCAAGCCAATAATGCTAATTCTTTTATTCATTTTCATTGAGTTTTTCTGATAATAATACCCTTATCTTCTTTTTAAAAGCTTCTTTTGAAAATTTTTGAGAGTGTTTAATTATTTTCTCTTTGTCCCATTTGATATTTTCAAAAACTTTAAGCTGGGAGAGCATCGATTTTTCGTCATATTCTTCAAAAAATACTCCAGTCACTTCATTTATAACTGTTTCTTTTACTCCTCCCTGCTTAAATGCTAAAACTGGAACTCCATGGCTCATTGCTTCTACTGGCACCAATCCAAAATCTTCTTGCTGCGAACAATAAATTAACCCTTTTGCTTTTTTATATATGCTTGTCAACCTATCATCATCTAACCAGCCATTAAAATGGACTGTTTTCCCAGAGATTTTTTTTAGACCTTTTTCTAGATATCCTTTCCCGATTACTTCTAGATTTATGTTGTATTTTTTGCACAGTTTTACAGCTAATTCAGGTCCTTTTTGTTTAACCAACCTTGAATGAAATATGTAATACTCTTTATTTTCATCCCAGTTTGTTGTTTTTTTTATTGTTGAAGTGTTTGCAGGAGGATATATAACAATTGAGTCTTTTTTATAAATATTCTTTACCAAATCCTGTATATACTTCGAGTCAGAAATTAAAATATCTGGTTTTTTAGCTGAATATTGATCAATTTTTATCAAAAATTGTTTGAGCGGGAAAAAAATAAAATTAAACGGAAATCGATTAATCCAGCCTATTTCATTCCTCAGACCGTAAAGATATCTTGGAACAGTGTAGAGATATGCTATATGTAGCTGATTGGGAGAGCTCGATACAATTTTGGAGTTATATGAATGACTTGAGGAAATAATTATATCGTAATCTTTAAGATTCAAAAATATAAAAAAAATCCAAGAAAAGAGTTTTGTTATAGAAAACAACGAATCCAGTTTTGATAAAAACTGAATTTTTGTCAAAATCGAACTTTTTTTTACAAATGGTTTAAATCTATATAATTCTTTTTTGTTAGTATCAATAAAAAAGGTAAATAAGTCAGCTTCAGGAAATAATTCTAAAAAAACCTCAAGAGTCCTCTCTGCCCCTCCATAATCAAGTAAAACATCGTGAACAATGGCAACTTTTAAATTTTTTATTTTTACCATATGTATAAACCATGATAGGTGCGAAAAGCATGTCGATTAAAAAGATCTTCAAAACAAAGTGTTGATTTATATGACTTCAAATTATTTTTACGATACTTAAGTATTTGTTTTATATTTTTAACAGTTAAGAAAATCACAGATAAATAAAGTTTTGGGCCATAACTAATCAGACTAAAAAAGATTATCCAGAGTTGAACTAGAATAATTTTCCCAAGATTTTTTATAATTGCCCTCATTGGCCATGTTAATAGAACTGTCCAAAGAACATTTTTATATGTATTGAACATCGAAAAATAACTTTTTTTTCCACTTGTAGCTGAGCCCGAATGACATGCTTTTAAAGTCATATCTTTTTTAATGACAATACCGATCATCAATGATCTAATACATAACTCGACATCTTCTAAATAGTAATCATACAAAGGATTAAAAATATAACCATATGCTTGAATTATGGTTTTTAAGGAGTTGATTGTAATCACTAAACATGAGGCAGAAGCTAGAGTCGTGTTATCTGTAGTATTTGTTGAATTTTTTGCATAACCAGAAGAAAAATACTGAACACCAAACGAATCGATAATTGAACCACTTAAATCAGAGACGTGTGGAGCAAGAAATAATTTTTCATCAAGATTATGCTTTGATAAAATAGCAAAAAAGTTATTTGCTACACTGGCATCATCATTTATCAACAAAACAGCCTTAGTCTTTTGATACTCATCATCGGAAAAAACTGACTCTATAGCATAATTGTTTAATGCCGAAAACTTGTTCATGTCTGAATTCAGTCTAATTAACCTGACATTATTATTCTTCAAATAAGATTGAATTTTTTTTGAAATATTTTCGTTTGCAGTTACAACAATGATTTGACATGTAAAACTAGATTTTTTAATAGATTGATATAGACTTTCAATACAACTGGATAAATTTGTGAAAATCTTATCAGTACAAGAACTTGGTACAATACATACTACATCCATATGATCAATATTATAATTGCAGAGGAAGAAAACTGTGGTGGAGAATCGGTTGCCACCCAATACTTAAAGAAGGAACTTAAAAAAAGTTTTCGAATTTTTTCTTTTTCGTTGGAAGGTGTCTCAAAAACAAATTTCATTGATTTTTTTTTGTGGCATTTTAAAACAATTATTTTTTCACTTAAAACAACATATTTTTTCTATAAAAAGAATCCAGGTAAAACAATTTTTTATACCACTAGTTATTTACCTGGTGTCGGAGCGTTAATTCTTATCAAGCTCAAAATTATTAATGCAAAAATTTGCTTTCACTATCACGGCAATAGAGTTCCAGATTATCCAAAGAAAAATTTTGGAGTGATCAAAAAAACAACCCAGATACTGAAATACAAATTTGTTAAAGCTTTGCATCAATGTTTATTAAAAAACTCAAGTTTAGTGATTTTCACTAGCGAGTCATCTAAAAAACTACTTTGCAATGATTTTAAAAATTTTCATCTAAAAAAATCTACTATCATTCCCAATGGTGTTAATCGTAATAAATTTGCTCAAATTCGAGGTAGCAAAAAGAGAAAATTAAAAAAAGAACTAAAAATTAGTTCAAAACATGTAGTTTCCTTAGTTGGTTCTTTAAATGAAAGAAAAAATCAACTGATTTTTTTAGAATCATTAAAATATCTTAATAATCAAGACATTACTTACTTATTGGCTTTTCCAAGACCGAAAAACAAATTTGAATTTGAGTATTTGGAAAAAATCGATAAATATCTATCCGACAACAGAATCGGTAGAACAAGGATACTTTTCTTTCAAGGATATCCTCAAATTGAACATATTTATCAGGTCAGCGATTGCACCATCATCATTTCCTCAAGAGAGGACTTCCCTCTCTGTTTACTAGAGTCGTTGGCTTGTGGAGTTCCTGTTATTACATCTACCAAGGGCATAACTAAGGCTCTAATTAAGCAAAAAATGTCGAAAGAGCTTGTGATAAAGGATTTAAGTCCAGCAACTCTCGCCAAAACAATCGATATTTTTTTTAGGATGCAATTATTTGATCTCAATAATCTCACTGATAGATCTATTAATACTGCAAAAGAGTTCACATGGAAAAAATCGGCAGAGTTGTTAGAAAAAGAGCTAAATCTAATTTAATTCGAAATCTGTAACCATAGGAAAAATGCTAACCTTCTCAAAATTCAGAGGTATGCTTGTACCTATAGTCAAAGGTTCTTTGTCAAAAAGAAAAAAAGTTTTGTTTACCTCCTTGACACTGATCACCAGAGTTAAAAACAAATCTTTGTAGATTGGACTATACCGAAGAAGAGGATCTCCCTGACTATTTGTGGTTACTATTTCAGCAGGCAAAACTTTCTTATCAATGATTCGCACTAACTCCTTTCCTCTCGAGTCTAGCATTGCATCATCAATATTAATTGCATCTGCTAAAGACGGCTCAATATATCTTTCCAGAGCTATAACTCTTACTTTTTTTACATTAACTTGATTGTTACCCTCATAATTTGGATACTGAACGATATGTCCATCAAAAGTAATATTATCAAAATTAAATCTCATGGGTGCCCCATAAGCCATTTTTTTACCTCTAGCTATATATGTTTCAGTTCTCTTGTTATAAGTTGCTTTTAGTTTTAAATCTAAATATACAATGCTCTCTTTTGGATTAATTTTGATTGATTCAACATCGATAATTTCAGCAATAACTTTTCCCATAGAGTCTCTTTCGGTCTCTCCAACTCTAAATTGATTGGCATACCACAAATCTGGATTGCTTTTTGCGTAAAGCACTTCCTGATCAGTAACTCTCACTTTCACAATTACATCCACCTCTTCTCTTCTAAAAAAGAAATATAGAAATAATAGCGAAAAAACAAATATAAAACCTAAAATAATATCTATTATTTTAACCTTTTTTAAGCTAAGCATTTTTTTCATATTTTTTTCTTTCTTCTAAATAAATTATACCAGCTCCCAGCACTAATCCTAAAAATGGAGCTTCGATCACACCCACGTGAGGTAAAAATAAATAATATCCTCCAAAAAGAGTTAATCCTGACACAAATCTGAATAAAAATAATTTTTGAAAATCGGTCAAGTTTTTTTTTGAAATAATAAAAACTTTTCTCAATACATACAAAAACGGAACTAGCAAAAACAACAATCCAAACCAACCCACCTCTAACACCAACTGTAAATATGCAAGGTGAACTGCAGCCGGGAATACTGCCATCAATCCCAAGGGTTTATAACTATGCAAAACATACTCATTAGTGCCAACACCATATCCAAAAAAAGGATTCTGAATAAATGCCTCCCAGCCCTCTTCTATCATCTTAATTCTAACCGGCAAACCCGCTCCTTCATAAAAAGTATTTAGAGATAGCAAAACTCTAGGAAGAATAATAAATGACAAGAAAAAAGCAATAATATACAAAATAATTTTTTGTCTATAACCAGTATAGTTTTTCCAGATTTTTTTGCACTGGCTTGGAAAAAATGAAACAAAAATTACAAGACAACCCAGCGACATGAGCCAAACAGACCTTGATTGAGTTAACACAATCGTTATTAATCCCATAATTATCAATATATAGTCATCTTTTTTATTTGATTTAAACAAATAAGGTAAATAGCTCACAAGCATGAATGCAACTACCAACGCCAGCTGATTATGAAAGCCCATTGTTCCTTGAACTCGAAAGTAAGCATTATTTTCATCTAAGCCTGTGTAAAAAGCTCCTTGATTCCACTGTTCGAACGGAAAACCAACCATAGATTTTTTAAAAAACTGCCAAACACTAATAAAAAACTGCATTATTATTGAAGCTTTTATCACTTGCTTGAAATATTTATCTGAGTCTTTATATTGATAAAAAAAGATTAACCCCAAGGCTGAAATAAATAACTGACAATACTGTAGAAGCCATACTGTAGAAAGTTCAATAAACGGCGAATTGTTATTAGAAATAAAAAAAGCACTTAAAAAAAACAATGCAGAAGGCATAATGAGAAAATAAAATTTTCTGAAGAAAGTTAATAAATTATTTAAAATCTTTTCTTTAATAACTACCAAAAATAGTAACAACCAATATATATTGCTTATATGAACTCCGTATCCAAGCCAATAGCCTGTGTTATATTCAGGCAACAGTAACTCATAACCTCGAATCACTTCTATAGAAGAATATCTATTTGGGATAATAAACTGAGAAAGAAAAAAAGATAATACAAAGAGAGTAGCCAATAAATCCTTGGTACAATAATACACAGCTACTGATAGTAAAAAAGAGGCTACTAGAAAAAGTTTAAAAGATCCAATATTAAAAATGATTACAAATATGACAAACAACAATAAAGTTAAAACAAGGTTGTTGTCTTTATATATCTTTTTAAGATGATAAAAAATCATAGGATCATTTTTCTCCAAACATTACCCTGGAACTGGACGGCAGACTTTCAAAAACAGACAGTTAATATTTTGAGTAAAAACAATTCTGTCGTTGTTTATTCTGTCAACAGTCAGAAATCAGTCCTAGAGTTAATTATATCCTTATTCAAGAAAAAAAATCTCTTAAATTCCTCTCAGACAAAAATTGTTTTCCATAACCACATTAATTTTTTTCCAAGTAAAAGGTATTATTTGTTAAAGAAGATTAACTCTTGGTTAAACTTTTTATACTTATTCATCAAATACAAACCACATCTTTTGTGGACCTCAGACCCTAGAGCTCTCATCCCTTATAAACTCACTAAATTTTTCAAAAAAAATAAAATATTATATGACTGCAGTGATTATCACTGGCATCCAGACCCCTACGAGGACTGTCTAATAAAAACTCAAGAAAAACACCTAATTAATAATTCAGATTTTTTTATTGTCAACTCACATGCTTTAGAAAAATTACACAAAAAAATAAAATCTCCTGATTTAGTAGCTCCTCAAGGATTTGCTCTTAATGATTTTTGTAATAGTAAGTTGAGCGTGAATACTAATAATATAAATAAGTCCCCTGTTTTGGGTTTTATTGGAGGCATCAATTATCGCTTAGACATACCTCTTCTTACTAATCTAATCAATAGAAATCCAAGCTGGCAGTTTTTCTTTATTGGACCCAAACAACAGAATCAAATTCCAGAAGATGAAAAGAAAATTGAAAAACTTAATCAATTGTTTAAGAAAAGTAATGTTGATTATATTGGTAATATTCCAAAAGAAGAGATAGGCAAATATATTCAATCATTTGATATTGGAATTATTCCCTATGATTTATCATATAAATTTAACCTTTATTGCTATCCAATGAAGTTGTTTGAGTATTTTTTTTTGGGAAAACCAATTATAAGCACCCCTATTAAAGAGTTAAAACTTTCTAAATTTAAAGATTTGGTTTACATCGCTAATAATGTTGTGGAGTGGGAACAGCAGATAAAGAAATTGCTTTCACAACCTTGGCCATCAGATAAAAAAATCAAGCAAAGAAAAATGGCATTAAATAATAGTTGGGAAAGAAAAATTAAGGCTATCTGTGATATAGTTAGCTCCAATTGAAAACAAGCAGAAATGAAAAAGAGAGTATGTCAAAAGTAAAGGTATTTGTTGTAATACCAACCATCAGAAATCTAGATTTTCTTAAAGAGTGGAAAGAACAATTTTTAGATGTAGAAATAGTTCGTTGCGAAGACCATCAAAAAAAAGAGATTCAAATGCCTGAGGTTGGTAAAAGAACGTATCATTATTCCTGGAAAGAAATTGACAAGGATCTTGGAAAAGAGAGCTGGATTATTCCAAGAAAAGTTTCAGGAATTCGTAATTATGGATTCCTAAAGGCCTTTCAAATGGGAGCCAACATAATAATTACCATTGACGATGACTGCTATCCAGTTAAAAACCATAATTTCATAAAGCAGCACCTTCAAAATCTTAGTATTTCTGTTCCACAAAGATGGGTTAATACCTACCCCGATTCGAGACATCTTTACACCAGAGGCATGCCCTATTTAAACAGAACTGAACAACGCGTACTGGTGAGTCATGGTCTATGGACAAACATACTAGACTTTGATGGAGCAACTCATTTACAGAATTTAGAGTTTAAAGCTGAATTCTCCGAACACTTTCTACAAATAATTCCACATGGAGCATATTATCCCATGTGCTCGATGAACTTAGCATTCGATGCAAAAATTACGCCAATAATGTATTTTCCTCTCATGGGAGAGGATACTAAAGGCAATAAATGGGGGTACGATCGTTTTGATGATATCTGGGCTGGGATTTTTTCTAAAAAAATCCTAGATCATTTAGGTGGATCAGTTATAAATGGAGCTCCATTTGTTAAACACAATAAAGCATCCGATCCATTTAAAAATTTGCAAAAAGAAGCATTGGGAATAGAAGCAAATGAAGAACTATGGAAGCTAGTAGATCAAGTACAGCTAACCTCTTCCTCTCCAGCTGAATGTTATTTAGAACTTGCAAATAAAATAAAGTGGCCAAAAGAAGCATACTTTTCTAAAGATTTAAAAAAAGCAATGAACATTTGGGCATCATTTTTTAAGTATTAATAATGCTTGTCAATCAGGTTAACAAAAAAGAAAAATGAAGATAGCAAGTAATACAACAGCATTGGGATTGTTATTAAAAAGTGAGGTGGGAAATATTAACAAAAGTGAGATTGCGGGAACAGAACAAGTATTTTTAAAAGATGTTGCAACATTAAGAAATTATTATAAAGTACAAGCCTTCTCAAGATTTAAATACCAAAATCCAAAAGTTAATTCTTTATTTTTCATCAAAAAAAGAATGGGCAACACCCTTGCTTTTCTAAATGATTTTTTTTATCACCTACAATTTGTGATACTAAATCAAAACAAAGATATTTTAATTGGTTATTCAACCCCGCTACTGGCTCTTCTCTCAAACAAAAAAACCGTTGTTTTTTTACACAATAATTATAAGTTTCCTTTTTATTCATTGTTGAGAAAAAAATACCAAAGAGCTAATTATGTATTTTGTTCACAAGCTCTAAAAAATGAAGTGCTCAAAAAAAATAGACTTAGCCTGCCAAAGACATTTGTCTTACATAATTCAATTGATAATAATGTTTTTAATTGTAAACAAACTCAAGTTACCAATGCAAAAAAATCAAATGAGTTGCAGCTTCTCTTTTGTAGTGCTTGGAGTAAAGAAAAGGGGTTAAATATTTTATTAAAGGCAATTCTTCTTCTTCCAGAAAAAATGAGACAAAGAATTTCCCTAACCATCTCAAGCAGTCCTAGATTATGGTATTCAGATAATCCTGAATTAAGGAAAGCATATATTAAAAAATCACTAAAACTAATAAGGAAGATAAAAAATGTGCATTTATTAAATGGGGTTACTCATTCAACACTTTCTAAACTATATTTTCAAAGTGATTATACTGTCTTCCCCTCAATTTGGAACGAGCCTTTCGGTTTAGTAAGCCTTGAATCAATAGCGTGTGGAACAAAAGTAATATGCTTCTCAAATCCATCCACAAAAGAAATTTTAGACAACAATAACTCTGTACTTATTTTAGAAAAAAGCTCCGCAGCATTAAAAAAATGTTTAGTTAAATTGATTAAAAATCATAAAAATATAAACGCCAACAAAAAAAGTTTATTTTCCGAAAAAAATTCATTAATGGTTGATAACACGCGAATAAATCGTTTCAAAAAAATTCTAGATAACTTATCTTAAAAACTATTTCGCTATGAAAAGAAATAACAAAAAATTTTCAACAGACATCTCTCCAAAAAAAACCAGATCTTTCAATAACAAATTAAATTTAATATCAATTGGCATCTGTACAAAAAATAACCACGAATTGCTCATTAAGTGTTTAAAATCAATTTATAATCTAGTAATACCCAACAAACTTACAGTCCAGATAATCATTGTTGATCAAAGTGACAAAAAAATTCCAATAATCATTCCACAAATCAAGGGGTTTGTCTTTAAACATTACTTTTCTCACCACTCTGGTATTTCATTTGCTAGAAATGAACTATTTGAATATGCAAACGGAGAAATACTATTTATCACCGATGATGATACGATCGTTAGTAATGACTGGCTCATATCCACAATAAATTTATTTTCTCATAATAAAAAGATTGGAATAATAGGAGGAAGAATCAAACAACTCAATAAAACCCCAAAGAATTTTTCTAACACTCTAAAAGAAATAGGTTATGACATAAGTTTTTGGCCATATGCTTTGTTAGATTTAGGTGAAAATATCATATCTATTGATAAAAACACTCCCTATCCATGTTTCGCAAATATGGCGATAAGAAAAAAGGTTTATAAAAATATTAAGATTGACACTGATTTTGGAAATCAAGAAAGATTATTTAAAATCTTTGGTGGAGAAGACCCCGCTTTTGTTGAAGAAGTAAAAAAAACTCATTCTCTTCTTTATAATCCTGACATGGTCGTTTGGCATTATATAAAACCTCATAAATTTTCCAAAAGATACTTTATATGGAGATATTTTGAGTGGGGAAAGGAAAGGGCTTTATTAAAAATAAAATATAACATTCAAATCAATAGCAGTCTCACTCTGCTATTTAATAACTTCATTAATTTATTCAGAAATCTAAAAAATAATAAGGCCTATCTAAATGAACTATTACAAATTGTTTTCATAATAAGTTTTATCATGACCTCATTTCTCTTTAAAATATCCAATATTCTAAAAAAGTCATAAATTTTGTTCATGAAAAAATATATATTATTTATTGCTGACAGATATCATTTGGGGGGAGTTGCCTCCTCAATTAAAACCTACATCTCAGCTCTTGATAATAATTATAAAGCTATTGTTTTGGCCAGAGAGGATAATCTCTCAAGTCCTCAAGAATTTTTTAAAAACTGCACACCTATTACCGTGAGTGGAAAAGTTAGGTTTTCGTTAATTGGAAGATTGCTTGACTCATTTCAATATCTTAAAGAACTACATAAGATTTATGTTAAATATCAGCCAGAAATAGTACATTTTTCAACCTCTTGGTCCTCACTCTATTCTCTTCTTCATCCATTAACCTGGAAAAAAAAGAGAGTTATTACTTTCTATGGCGCATATGATTTAGAAGAAGTGAGCTCAAAAGACATAGTTAATAAAAAAAATTTAAAACTGAAAAAAGCACTCCAAAAGTTTTCTTTACAGAGCTCTCACATAATAATAGTTTTTAGTCAATATTCTAAAAAATTAGTTTTAAGTCATTTCGGAGATAAATTTAAAGAAAAGATTTTAGTAATTCCCGGTTGTACTAAAACAAAACAAATAAAACATTTAAAAAATCAAGAACTTACACTTGTTAACTTTGGCAGAGCTGAACCAAGAAAAGGCCTAGATGTTCTACTTAAAGCTGTAAATATCCTTATTAAAAACAAGGTTAAAGTTAAATTATTTATTGCTTCACCAGTAGAATTCTACTATTACACCGATTTATTAAAACTCTATCAAAAATATAATTTATTTTTATCGGTACATTTTCTTCATTCTGTTTCTGATAAACAAAAAGAGTATTTATTAGAGATAGCAGATTTATTCATTATGCCATCAGTAGAACTTGAAACTTTTGGATTAACTGTTATTGAGAGCCTTGCACATGGGGTACCAGTAATTGGTAGCAGTTGTGGAGCAATTCCAGAGATATTAAATAAGGTTGATAAAAATTTAATATTTGTAAACGGTTCAGCAGAGGCTCTAGTGGAAAAAATTATTTGGTATAACCAACTGAGCGATGAGAAAAGGCAAAAAATAAGAATTAAATGCATACAAACCGTTCAAGAACACTATTCTAGTGAAATGAATAAAGAAAAAATAATAAGTGTTTATAAGAAATTTAAGTATTTACATTAAAATAATTGAGCAAAATTTTTATGAAAACTAAGACAATATTATTTACTATTGATGATTACCACATTGGAGGCATCACTTCTTTCATTCAAACCTATGCTTCTGCATTAGGCAGTGAATATGAGATCTTTCTTTTGGCCAGAGAGGATAATCTCTCAAGTCCTCAAGAATTTTTTAAAAACTGCACACCTATTACCGTGAGTGGAAAAGTTAGGTTTTCGTTAATTGGAAGATTGCTTGACTCATTTCAATATCTTAAAGAACTACATAAGATTTATGTTAAATATCAGCCAGAAATAGTACATTTTTCAACCTCTTGGTCCTCACTCTATTCTCTTCTTCATCCATTAACCTGGAAAAAAAAGAGAGTTATTACTTTCTATGGCGCATATGATTTAGAAGAAGTGAGCTCAAAAGACATAGTTAATAAAAAAAATTTAAAACTGAAAAAAGCACTCCAAAAGTTTTCTTTACAGAGCTCTCACATAATAATAGTTTTTAGTCAATATTCTAAAAAATTAGTTTTAAGTCATTTCGGAGATAAATTTAAAGAAAAGATTTTAGTAATTCCCGGTTGTACTAAAACAAAACAAATAAAACATTTAAAAAATCAAGAACTTACACTTGTTAACTTTGGCAGAGCTGAACCAAGAAAAGGCCTAGATGTTCTACTTAAAGCTGTAAATATCCTTATTAAAAACAAGGTTAAAGTTAAATTATTTATTGCTTCACCAGTAGAATTCTACTATTACACCGATTTATTAAAACTCTATCAAAAATATAATTTATTTTTATCGGTACATTTTCTTCATTCTGTTTCTGATAAACAAAAAGAGTATTTATTAGAGATAGCAGATTTATTCATTATGCCATCAGTAGAACTTGAAACTTTTGGATTAACTGTTATTGAGAGCCTTGCACATGGGGTACCAGTAATTGGTAGCAGTTGTGGAGCAATTCCAGAGATATTAAATAAGGTTGATAAAAATTTAATATTTGTAAACGGTTCAGCAGAGGCTCTAGTGGAAAAAATTATTTGGTATAACCAACTGAGCGATGAGAAAAGGCAAAAAATAAGAATTAAATGCATACAAACCGTTCAAGAACACTATTCTAGTGAAATGAATAAAGAAAAAATAATAAGTGTTTATAAATAAAAAATGAGATTTAAATCCAACATTAGTGCATTCTTAAAGAATGTACTACCTTTTTACCCAAGGATTATTTCAAAAATTTATCAGCGAATAGTTTTGATCAAAATATTAAATACTAAACCCATCTTTACAGAAAAAGAAGCTAACATTTTAGTATCATCTATCACATCTCATAATGACTACATTTTTTTAATTCTGTCTGTAAAAAGTTTTTTTCTTCATTCAGGGATTAAATTTTCATTAATTATTTTTGATGATGGTTCACTAACAAAAAAAAATATAAATACCCTAAAAAAACACCTAATAAATTGCATAATAATTAATAAACAAAAATACAATAACAAAATTGAAAAAATATATGGAAAGAGTCATATTTTCTATCAAAAAAAGGATATCCCCTATATAATTAAAAAAATCGGCCCAGTTCTTTTCTCTACTCAAGAAAAAATCATCTTTTTAGATAGTGATGTGTTATTTTTTAAACAAGTTAAAGAAATTCGAGATTGGATTAATAGAAAATATGATGCCTTTTACATTCAAGATCACCAGGATGCTTATTTTTTATCCCAGATAGAATCAAAAGCAATATTTAACACTAAGTTACTACCAAAATTAAATTCTGGTTTTTTAGGGATAAACAGACAAGATATAAAAATGAATATTTTTAAAAAATTGCTAGAATCTTATGATACCTTAAGCGTTTATAGACCCTGGCAATTCCAAACATTTTTTGCCCTGATTCTGTCTGGAAAGAAATGCCTAGCTCTTCCAAAAACATATTTGATAAGTGAAGTTGATGATATTAATCTCAACACCATTTGCTGCCACTATGTTAGAACAATAAGACATAAAATTTATAAAGACTCTCATTTAGTAATAAAGAGCTTAAACTCAAGAATAAACTAATCAAATAACAAGGTTGCTATATTGCCTTTTTCTCGTATCTATCAATCACTTCTAGACCACCATCCTCTTTTATTAATCCACCCTCTATCCAGAAAAATCTTTTACAATTTCTTTTTAAATATTCTAGCCAGTGTGACGCAATTATGACTGTTCTTCCAGATTTTAGAAATTGGTCAATTCTTTCTGTGATTTTTATGGTAAATTCAGCATCCCCTGCTACCACTCCTTCATCGAGTAACAAAATGTCTGGATCGCTGTGAATAGCGATGCTAAAACCAAGTCTTAGGTTCATTCCAGCAGAGTAAGTATATAAAGGACTATCAATAAATTTACCAATATCTGCAAAGCTCACAATTTCATCAAACTTTTGCTGAATTTCATCTTTTGACATGCCAATTAGCAAACCATTTAAAAAAATGTTTTCTTCTCCAGTTAAATCTGGATGGAAACCAGCCGCAACATCTATTAAGGAAACCACTTTGCCATTTATTGAAACTTTTCCAGATGTAGGAGAAGTGATGCCAGCGATTAATTTTAAGATAGTAGTCTTACCAGCTCCGTTAGCACCAATAATACCAACCTTCTCTCCCTGTGCTATTTCTAAATTGAGATTATTAATAGCCACAAATTTCTCTTGATAGCCTCTTTTAATAATATTCTCCACAAAGGTGGGCTTTTCATGATGGAGAATGTACTCTTTGTTTACCTTTTGCAAAGAAATTGCTGTATTTTTTTTTGTTTTCATAAAAAAATTTCTTAAAACTCTTTTGCAGATTTTTACATCCAGTCATCAAAAGTTGGTGACTCTTTCTTAAAAACCTTGACTCCGAGTATAAAGATCAAAATCGAAACAATAAAACCAGCCAACAACACCATTGTTAACTCACCTCCCGTAATCACCGAATCAATATAACCAATACTCCCATATCTAAATAGTAAAATTAGCCCTGTCATCGGATTAAGATAAAAAAACTGCTTGATTGACTCAGGAATTAATGCTAATGAATATACAACTGGGGTTGCATAAAACCACAAAGGCATAATCGCCTGCACCACAAAGTTTACATCCC
>CAZQWI010000002.1:0-5626 GCA_964596995.1 uncultured Pseudomonadales bacterium | reverse complement strand
AGGACATTCCAGAGGTTAACAACAGCAACCACAATAGTGCTGGAACTAAAATGAACCAATTAAAAATATTACCCAAGCCAAACAAAAGTACAACTGGTAAAAATAGCGCGAACGAAGTGAGCAGATGAAAAAAGTTTGAGAATACTATTGATAACACAATACTTTCTCTAGGAAACTTAGCCTTTTGAATCAAATTTCTTTCATAAACAAAAGTTGAAGTAGTTTTGGTGACACTCATTGAGAAAAAATTCCATGGCAGCAACCCCGCAAAAAGAAACAAAAAATAATTTTCTGTCTCAACTGGAATAAAAAACTGAAAAACAAACCCAATCACCAACATCTGCAACAAAGGATTTAATAAAACCCACAAAAAACCTAAGGTTGCATGTTTATATCTAGCCTTTATCTCTTTCTCGGTCATTGCAAACAAAAAATCTAGCCAATAATTAAGCTGTTTCTGAATCTTTTTTTGTTTCATGGTTGTGAGTGATGATAAAACAAAGAGTTGCTGATGGCAATTTGCAGATTATACATCCATGTACTCTTTGTAATCAGAATTACTATTTGACAGATAAACATTTTTTAGAGTATTCTATATATCAGAGGAATTTGTGATTACTAGTTGGTATCTGTTCAAAAACTGTATACTATAAAATAAATAATATATTTCGCCAAATCAATCTAACATCAATGCAGTCAAACTACAACAATCTTGATCAGAACAACAATAGTGTGGATACAAATAATGGTGAGAGCGTGAGTACCAACACAAACTCATCTGGAATTAAATTCTTACAAAATAAAAAGTTTCAATCAAAGAAAGCAAAATTAATTGCTGGAGGTTTGTTTGTTTTATTTCTTGTAGTTGCTTTAACTGCTGGATATTTATTAACACAGACCGGTCAAGATCTAAGACAACAGGCTGCGGTAGCAGATTATCCAGGTACTTGTTATACCGGCTCTTGCCCTTCTGGCTGGGAAACAGCCAACACAGGCATGTGTTATCCTGAATGTGGAGGTTCCCAAGTATGCTGTATCCCAATTACTGTTTGTTCAACTTATGAAGCTGGCACACCACAATGTCCAGTTCATTCTAACTTAGCAACCGCGTGTCCAGATTGGGCGAACAAGGGTACGTGTACAGGATGGCTTAGTGGTGCATGCCATCCAGTTTATGGTCTAGTTTGTGGAGATGGGTCATGGGGTGTTCCTTGCACTCCAAATCCCAGCGATCCAAATGATCCATGTCAACATTGCTCAGTTTGTGGAAATTATGAGAGATGTCCTGAGGTAACACCTACCCCACCTACATACAACTCACCAACTCCTACTCCTCCAACATACAACTCGCCAACTCCAACACCAACTGACACGCTCTCACCTACGCCAACCATACCTCCAGTTTATCCTCAATGTTTATCAATTGTAATGACCGAGCCAGACCAAACTCCAATTCTTAATCCCGAAATGGCTGATATTGGACAACTGGTAAGATTTAGTTGCATGGCTGACGATCCTACCCTGGTTGCTTGGTATGAGTTTAGAACTGCAAAAAGAGTCCCTGTTAATCAATCCATTATCACTGCATTAGCTTCTGATCCAGTTGGGTCAAACGTTTCGGCACTATATGAGATTATGGCTGGAGAGTATGTAGCACAGTGCAGAATTTGTTCTATCGATGCTCAACCAGGAGTTTGTGATACTGATTGGGAGCCAATTATCTGGCCTGAGTCTGGAACACCAATTCCAACTCATACACCATTACCACCTCCAGGCTCTCCAGAACCGATTGTCTGCAATCCAGATGGCTCAGTTGCTATGATGAGCAATCTGGGCAACAATGAAATAGAGGTTGCTGTTCAATCTCAAATTCCATATGCTAATGTTGAGCTAAGAATAGTTACCACCACAGATCAAACATTGGTTTATAGAGATCCTGATCTGTCTGGTTCATACATATGGACTTGGTTGATAAACAATATTCAGCCTGCTCAGATTGAAAATATTTACTTTTTTGTAGACGCCAATCCAAGTAATCCAGGTTATGGGGGAACATGTAAAGGAATGCTATAACTCATTCAATAATACATTGAGAGTATTCTTAACTTGAAACAACAAACAATGCACATCACTAACAACACCAACGATCAATCAAATCAGAGTAACAATATGACCGATTTTTCTAAGACTCAGGGTCCAGCTACCAATTCACCCAACAGCAATGAAAAGATTGATTTATCTGGCGCTGGTGCTGCATTTAGACCATCATCAAGCGGAGCAAATATTTTAAATACCACTCCAACCGCGTTGAAGAAATCTCCAAAGAAGAAAAACTCTTGGGTTTTAGCTGGGTTTTTAGTTCTCGCCATTGTAATCGGTGGATTTTTCTTCTTACAAGAATCCACAGAGAAAAAAGAGGTTCCAACTGCTCCAATCTCTGAACCATCAGCAGATGAAGAATACCCTTGTTCATTATACTTTTCAAACTATTATCAATGTAGTGAGATGGGATGTGAAACCAGCGATGACTGTTTAGGCGATGATGTCTGTATCACAGCCAATGATGGTCAAAATTACTGTAGTTTGCCAGGCCAAAGTTATCAAGATGCTTGCGCTCTTGATCCAAGCTATGCTTCTTGCTGTGAATCAGCCGAAATATCAATCACCCCTTCTCCAACTCCAACTGAACTCGCTTGCGGAGAGTTTGGTTGTATTGAACACGAAGACTGCAGTGAAGGCTTAGTATGTGTTAGAGAAGAAAACCATCAGGGATATTGTAGTGAGCCACCATACGTTGATGCCTGTTTAGCCGAGCCAAGTTATGAGTCTTGCTGTGATGAGTTAATTACACCAACTCCAACACCGACTGGCACACTTACGCCTACACCTACACCAACAGTTACGCCAACTGCCACTCCAACAGCTACACCTACCGCTACGCCAACAGTTACACCAACTAACACGCCTGGACCAACTCCTACTGACTCACCTCAGGCTACACCAACAACTCCAGTTATAGCAACAGCTACTCCAGTAGTGATTACTGCCACAACCGTACCAATTGTGCCTACAAACCCACCTTATGCTACCCTGCAACCAACGGTTCCAGGTCAACCACCAACTTATATAGTTGATACCAGAAACGAATGTAATGACGTGTGTAGCACCAACGATGACTGCGACAACATTAGTCACATCTGCTACAACGGACGTTGTAGACTTGATATCAACCCTGAGGATGAGTACTGTAGAACCCCAGCGGGAGACACTTATGTTGAAAGAATCGTAGAACAACCTGTATCAGGACCTAGCGATTGGCTCAACTTCCTCAAGATTGGAATTGGAGCAATTGGAGCCGGAATACTACTCTTTGTACTCCTACTCTAGAATTCATAGCGATCAAAATAATAACCACCCAGCTCGACTGGGTGGTTTTATGTTAGCAATGTTATAATAACAAGCAACCTGCTGTTTTGATCGTTTGCACTCAGCAGTCAGCTGATGCGCGCGTAGCTCAATTGGTTAGAGCACCAAGCTTATACCTTGGCGGTTCTTGGTTCGAGTCCAAGCGCGCGCACATTTTTTGAGTAAAGCTTTTAGTTATCTATCAATTCAAAAAGATATATGTCATTTGTCAAAAGAATCATTGCTTTTATTAAAAAACATAAGTATAAGTTGATAATCGCCTTACTACTAATAGTTTTTTTAGTTTGGAGAGTATTGGCAAGCCAACAATCTAATAAAACTGAGCTAGTTTTTGCTAATCCAGAATATCGAGATCTGGTAAAAACACTAGAGTTAACAGGTATCGTGGATGCCAAGAAAAAAGCTCGATTGCGCTTTTTAGCTGGAGGAGAAATTGTCTATTTGGGTGCAGAAGAAGGAGATCAAGTTAAACAGTGGCAAACTCTAGCCTCTATTGATCAAAGAGACCTACAAAAACGCCTTGAGCGCTCTCTAAATAGCTACATGCAAGAACGATGGGACTGGGAAGACCTTCAAGATGAGATTAAAGATGAGTTACTTGATACCAGCGAGCGAAGAACAGTTGATAAGGAACAGTGGAATTTAAACAATTCGGTTATAGATGTAGAACTTCAAGATATAGCCATCTCGCAAACAGTAATGAGCTCCCCTTTTGCAGGAATTTTAGTTTCAAGGCCAGTCACATCAACTCATACTCAAGTAACAGCCACGGATTATTTTGAGGTTATTGATCCCAACTCGTTAATCTTTAAAGCTGAAATTAATGAAGAAGATGTTCCTTTAATAAGAGTGGGACAGCCTGCAACAATTGAGTTAGATGCTTATCCAAATCAGCCTCTAACAGCCCATCTTAGTTATATTTCCTATCAAAGCTCCGTGACATCAAGCGGAACAGTGTTTTTAATCGAGTTGCCAATGTTCGTAGAAAGCGATCAAAATAACAACGAAAGCGTGAATGGCAAAAGTATTCTCGATAAATATCGACTTGGTATGAATGGAGATGTCAGTCTAGAGCTTGAGCGGAAAGACAATGTCTTAACTGTACCCCTAATTGCAATTAAGCAAAGAGATGGACAAAACTTTGTTGAGATAAAAACTGTCGATAATAAAACTGAGGATAGATTGGTTGAGATTGGACTCGAGACAGAAGAGTTTGTGGAAGTAATCTCTGGCTTATCTGAAAATGATTTTGTGGTTATTCCAAGTTTTGATTAGCTCCCAAGCAAACTCTAACCATCGGCAGTTGTTTTAATTCACATGAAAAAGAAATCCAATCAATTGAAAAAAAAACCAACAAACAGCTCTGTTGAGAAAAATGACATCATTCTAGAGTTAAAAGATGTGTGTAAAATTTATCATGTTGGCACACAGATAATTAGAGCTTTAGAGTGTATGGATTTCACAATAAAAAGAGGCGAGTTTGTGGCAGTGATAGGCTCCTCTGGATCAGGTAAGTCAACCTTCTTGCAAGTCGCTAGTATGTTATCAGAACCAAGCAAGGGCTCAATTTTGCTCAACGGAAAAGATGTCACTAAATACAATGAGGTTGAAAGAGCTAGGCTTAGAAACAAAGAAATTGGTTTTATTTTCCAACAGTTTAACCTACTCGCTAGAACCAGAGCAATCGATAACGCTGCCCTTCCCTTGGTTTATGCAGGAGTAAGTCAAACAGAAAGGGAAGCAAGGGCTACCAAACTCTTAACTCAACTGGGACTTGAAGAAAGATTAAACAACAAGCCAAATGAGTTATCGGGAGGACAGCAGCAAAGAGTAGCAATTGCCAGAGCCTTAATTAATAACCCCAGCGTTATTTTTGCAGATGAACCAACCGGCAATCTTGATTCAAAAAGTGGCACAGAGGTAGAAAATATCTTAAAAGATCTTCATAAACAAGGCACAACTATTATCCTAGTCACTCACGAAAAAAGACTGGCTAAGATTGCGCAAAGAGTGATTGAACTTAAAGATGGAAAACTATTGGCTGAACACAAGCCACCTTTTAGTAAACTTTAAATCTAAGGCAATTAAACAATAATGAATCTAGTTAACACCTTTAGCATATCTCTCAAAGCAATCTTCTCCAATAAAGTCAGAAGTTTACTAACAATGCTGGGTGTCATTATTGGTGTCAGCTCAGTGG
>CAZQWI010000001.1:0-29769 GCA_964596995.1 uncultured Pseudomonadales bacterium | reverse complement strand
TTTGTTAACAACGCTCAGAACAAAAAATTTCTCTAGATACTCTGCTCTTACTATGATATACTCTGCAAACTCAATGAAAGGAGACATTAACAGTTCGCATCTGATTGTGTGTTTAACATACTTTCAAATAGCGAAACAATGAATATTAATTATGGCAACATCGACTAAGACAACAAAGAAAGCTACCAGCAAAGGTAGCCAAGAGGTAAAGAAAAAAAAGACAGTTAAAAAACCAACAAAGGTAGAAGAAAAAGTAAAAAAAGAAACAAAGAAGACAACTAAAAAAGTAGCTACTAAGAAAGCTACAAAAAAAGTTGTGGCTGAAAAACCAGCTAAGCCTAAGGTAAAAGAATCTAAAGAATCAAAAGAGCCCTCAGTTAAACCAGAAGAAAAAAACTCTTCTGAACCTAAAACCAAAGCCCCGAAAACCCAAGCAAAAGCTCAAACAATGGAGGAGCTTCTTAAGATGACTGGCTATGAGCCAGTTGTTCCCAAAAAAGGTGAAAAAATTAAAGGTAAGATCATCGAGAAAACAACCAAGATGATTAAGCTTGATATTAACGCCAAAAGTTTTGGTGTGGTTTCTGAACAAGAGTTTGATTTTGCCCAAGATTTTATTGAAGATCTCAACGTTGGCGAAACAATTGAAGCGACCGTTATTTCTGTAGAGAATAATAGAGGCCAAGTACTACTCAGCCTCAAAGGTGCTGCTAGCGATGCTAAGTGGGAGTATTTTGAGGAGGCATTAAATAATGAAACCACTCTCGAAGCCAAAGGCATCGAAGCAAACAAAGGTGGTTTGATAGTGGTAGTTAACGGTGTCAGAGGTTTTGTCCCTTCAAGCCAGTTTAGTCGTCGTTATCTAGATCATATTCAGGATCTTAACGATAAAAAATTTGAGGTTCGTGCAGTTGAAGTTGATCGAGAGAGAAACCGCTTAATCTTCTCAGAACGACATGTGAGTGAGGAAAAACAGCTATCGCAACGTGATCAGGCTTTAGATGCCGTCAAAGAAGGAGGCGTCTATGCGGGAGTCATTTCAGGAGTAAAAGCTTTTGGATTATTTATGACTGTTGAGGTTCCTGTTGATGGTAGCGATCTAAGCTCAAAAGTTGAAGAGGGCGAGTTAAAACCAGAACATCGTTCCAAAAACGAACTTCCATCAGAAGATGTTGGCTATGTTGAAGGATTAATCCACATCTCAGAAATAAGCTGGGAAAAGGTTGACCATCCAAAGAACTATCACCAGGTTGGCGATAGAGTTTTAGTGAGCGTTCTTGGAATTGATCAAAAATCAGGCAAGTTAAATCTTTCGATAAAACGTCTTAAGCTAGATCCTTGGAAGAAAGTAGCAAAAGAGTATCCTGCAGGCACAACCTTTGATGGCAAGATCTCTAGGATTGAGCCATTTGGCGCTTTTGTTAATGTCATGCCAGGAGTTGACGGTTTAATTCACGTAAGCAAACTAGGTTCTAGTGCTGATTTCAAGGAGGGTGACACTATCACAGTTAATGTTGATAATGTTGAGCCTGAAAAACGTCGCATGAGCTTAAGTCCAGTTCTAACTGAGGTGCCAGTCGGGTATAAATAAACTGAACGCTTTTGCTCTGTTAAGTTAGTATTAGACGCGAACACCGTTTCGTTTGTTACTGTTTTTTTATTGGTAAAAACAATTCTTTTCTCTGGTATAGCTGGAATTTTTTCACTAATTATGTTATAATTTGGGTATGGCTAAACAAAGAATGATTGTTACTGACGATCAACTACTCATCGATATGGATCTTCTTTTTAATGCAATAAGAGAAGCTAACGGCGATTGGGAGAAAGTTGAAAAAGAGATGCAACAATATCTTGAAGCTATTCAGTCAATGGTTGAGGAGTAAGGAATAATAAACATATATTGCTTAGCTCATCTTTTGTTCTGCCCGCGAACTATTTATAACTATGGCAGAGAAAACCACTTTACCCCACTTTGTTATTTCAGATGCTGATGAAGGCGTGCAGATCAACGAAGGTACTCGTTTGGGTTTTGTGGGAGCTGGCTTTCAGTTAGAAGGATTTGCCGATTCTGTTGAGATTCTCAAAAAACTATTAAACACAGAAATTAGAATCGTGTCTTCAGGCGAAAACGACTGGATTAAACAACAGCTTGATCTTCCAGAATGGGAACAAGTAGACGCCATGTCTCAGCAACACATTCAGGCTTTGGCTGATGATCAAGAACTGCTTTATGCGGGATTTATGCCTTTTGCTGATCCTCAAGATGTTGAACACGGGATTAAGGGTCACATGGTTCGTCCTCATGGTGTTCATTTGGCAAATAAGATCTGTTTTACTTTTGGCGGAGGCGAACAAGAATACAATTTGGGTCAGTATTTAATTAGCGCTGACTGGGTTGCCCAAGCTAATAAAAAAACTGTTAAAAAAATAATGGATACTCAAATTGAGTTTCTCAAAAAGATTTCTAACACTGATTTGAAGTTTGTGTGTCAGATGGATGGAGTTTTGGGAGAAAAGATTGCTAAAAAAAATAAGAGTGTAATGGAGAAGTTGGGTTATAACATCGCGGAATTATAATCTCAGAATTCTTGACTTAAATTAAGTGAGAAACTGCGCTTGCATAGCGATTTTATTTTGTTTAAAATACATGTTCCTCTTAAGAGTTAATTGAAAACTATTGAGAGCGATTAACGCGACAATGTTACTACGGTAACATTCCCTCCGAAAAAATGTTTCTAAAAGGACTTGGCTAGTTTACAGGTCGTATTCTATTGAAAGCAACAAGAAGCGAGGTTATAATATTCGCTCTAGCTTTCTTAGGGCCTGTGGCTTAGCTGGTTAAAGCGCTTCGTTTGCAACGAAGAGATCGGGAGTTCGATTCTCCCCAGGTCCACAATGATTTTTTAAAAATCATTAAAAGAACTTAGAAAATTTTTTAAACCCCTCGAGCTTTGCTCGGCGGGTGAAAAAAAATTGACGAAGTTTTTTGCCCTTTAAAAAGTAAAGAGAATAACATGGACTTACTTTATAGTAGGTCTATCGTCAGATAGTTCAATTGAACTCAATATCGTGAGATAAGGCACTTGTGTCTTGTCTCATAAATTAATTATGTGTGAATTAAAGCAAAAAGTGGATGCCTAGGCTTGTTTGGCCGATGAAGGACGCTTAGCCCGCGAAAGTTAACGGTTAGCTGGCAAAAAGCTATGACCCGTTAGTGTCCGAATGGGGTAACCCGGTTTTGTGAAAGCAAAACTACTGTGTTGTTTACAACACGGGGGTAAGTCGGGGAACTGAAATATCTTAGTACCCGGAGGAAAAGAAAACGTAAGAGATTCCCTTAGTAAGCGACGAGCGAACAGGGAAAAGCCCAAACCATGTTTACATGGGGTTGTAGGACTCTCACCCGGAAAGTGGCGGATAGCAGAATATTTTGGAATAAATAACCAAAGAACGTGAAAGTCGTGTACGCAAAATCCAAAACAATCTCGAGAGATTCCTGAATAGGGCGGGAGACGGCAAACTCCCGTCTTAAGCTGGGGTGACCACACTCCAAGGCTAAATACCAAACAAGACCGATAGTGAACGAGTACCGCGAGGGAAAGGTGAAAAGAAGGGTGGAAGACCCAATGAAATAGTTTCTGAAACTTTTTGCTAATAAACAGAGAGAGCCCCTCTTACTTTATGTAAGATGCGGGTGATTTCGTGCCTATTGAAGAATGAGCCGGCGAGTGTTCGGTAACTGCGAGGCTAAGAGATTTTCATCTCGAAGTCATAGTGAAAGCGAGTGTTTTGTTCCGCTTGCGGAATGAAACCGTGCCTGAATAGGGCGCAAGTAGTTACTGAATGACCCGAATCCAGGTGAGCTATCCGTGACCAGGGTGAACCGCATCGAGAGATGTGGGAAGGCCCGCACCGGTGACTGCTGCAAGAGTCTCGGATGAGTTGCGGATAGAGGTAATATGCCAATCGAACCTGGAGCTAGCTGGTTCTCCCCGAAATATATCTAGGTATAGGGTTATGTTATAGGCTAATGGGGGTAGAGCACTGATCGGGTGTCCGGGAGGAAACTTCCAGCATCTAGTCAAACTCCGAATACCATTAGTTCTGACATAGCACTCAGTACTCGGAAGCTAAGTTCCGAGGGCGAGCAGGGTAACATCCCAAACCCACAGTTAAGGTCTCAAATAAATGTTTAGTGGAAAAGGAAGTTTAGATCCTAAGACAACTAGGAGGTCGGCTCAGAAGCAGCCATCCTTTAAAGAAAGCGTAACAGCTCACTAGCCGCAGGATTTATGCGCCGAAAATAATCGAGGCTCAAACATTTAACCGAAGCTTGGGGTTTTAATCTTTAGATTGAAGCGGTAGGGGAGCGTTCTGTGTGCATTGAAGGTCAGCCGTAAGGACTGGCTGGAGCGATCAGAAGTGAGAATGCCGGCATGAGTAACGATATTGAAGTGAGAATCTTCGACTCCGAATATCCAAGGTTTCCGCACCCACGTTCGTCGTGTGCGGGTTAGGCGACCCTAAGGTCAGTCCTGCTTAGCAGGAGTAGCCGATGGATTACCGGTTAATATTCCGGTCCTGGGTTTGATTCGTTATCAACTGGGGAATGACGGTGCAGGATAGCATTTATCAAGATGTGAAGTTTTGATCAAAGCATTAAGCAAGTCTGGATTGGAAAATCCGTTCAGACGACCCTCCCTAACAAGGAAAATATGCGAGATGTGATAGGGCTTACTAAGCTTCGGCGAGGTAGGCTAAATGTGAGTTCAGCATCCCAGAAAAGTTTCGCAGTGAGAATCAAATCCATTCGTACTTATAACCGACACAGGTGGATAGGTCGAGCAGACCAAGGAGAGCGAGATAAACTAGTTTAAGGAACTCAGCAAAACAGCTGGGCGTAATTTCGAGAGATGCCCTTCCCGTCGCAAGGCGGGACGCAGCAAAAGTTGTTTCGTCGACTGTTTACCAAAAACACAGGTCTGTGCAAACTCGAAAGAGGAAGTATACGGGCTGATACCTGCCCGGTGCTGGAAGGTTACGGAAGCGGGTTTCTCCTTACGGAGAGGCTTGCGACTTAAGCCCCAGTGAACGGCAGCAGTAACTATAACTGTTCTAAGGTAGCGAAGTACCTTGTCACTTAATTGGTGACGCGCACGAAAGGTTTAACGAGCGAAACACTGTCTTGAACTAGTACTCGGTGAAATTGAACGGGCCGTGAATATGCGGTCTACTGACGGCAGGACAAAAAGACCCCGTAGAGCTTTACTGTAGCTTGATACTGGTGCTTTATTCAGAATTGTCTAGTATAGGTGGGAGTTTTGCTACTTGGTAGCAGAACGCCAGTGTAATACCACTCGTTTTGTATAGAGCATCTAACCTAAGACCAATGCAAACTTGGTCAGGGACAATGTCAGGTGGGCAGTTTAACTGGGGAGGTTGCTTGCTAAAGAGTAACGCAAGCGCGCAAAGGTACCCTTAGTCTGGATGGAAATCAGACTGTACGTGCAATAGCAGATGGGTGCTTGACTGTGAGGCATACAGGCCGAGCAGGTGCGAAAGCAGGTTATAGTGATCCTCGTGCACTTTGTGGAAGGTGCCGGGCTTATCGGATAAAAGCTACCTCGGGGATAACAGAGTCATCGCGCCTAAGCGTCCCTAGCGTCGGCGCGGTTTGCTACATCGATGTCGGCTCATCGCATCCTGGGGCTGTAGAAGGTCCCAAGGGTTAGGCTGTTCGCCTATTAAAGCGGTGCGCTAGCTGGGTTCAGACCGTCGTGAGACAGGTCGGCCTCTATCCGCCGTCAGCGTTAGATAATTGAGGAGTTTTGCTCTCAGTACGAGAGGACCAGAGTGAGGGAATCCCTAGTGTTCCTGTTGTCCCTGTCAAGGGCAGCGCAGGGTAGCTACATTCCTTAAGGATAATCGCTGGAAGCATCTAAGCGAGAAGCCCCCTCCAAGATTAATTATCTCCATCAGACACATAGGAGACTACTATGTTGATAGGCAGCCAGTGTAAGTATTGAGAAATACTAAGCTTAGCTGTACTAATTGTCGATTGAACACATAATTGTTCGCTGAATTTGATGTCGAAGACCTACCTTAAAGTGGGTTAATATTCTCTTTACTTTTTAGAAGGCAAAAGTTACTTTTTTGTTTTATAATCTGGCAAGCAGAGCTTGAAGGTTAAAATAAATTAGTACTTTCTTTTAAAAGCGTTTTGTTCTGGTCTCTGGAGCGAGGTGGAACCAACTCTCGTTGCAGTTTACTGCAACTTCCATTCCGAACAGAGTCTTGAAACGCCTCAGCGCTGACAATAGTACTTGGGAGACTAAGTGCGAAGATAAGTCGAGGCCAGAACAAAGCGCTTTTTTTGTTTTTTAAGATAGAAAAATCTTCCTAAATCAGAAAGAAAAAATAGAATAATGCTCCTAAAGTAACTAAAAAATGAGCATAGCCTAGAGTAGTAATAAATGGCGATAATGGAGTAATAAGAGATTTTTTCATGATAGCTATTTGTCTAATCACCACTACAGCAAAAATTAGATAGAGAAATCCCCCGATAATAAAAAAAATCTTAAACATTGACAAAAATGCTTGGTCGATCGATAAAACTTCTAGTATGGAAAGAGTTGGATTGTTCATGAGTTAAAAAAACTTAGACACCAAATTAATAGTGGCCTCCGTTCTTTTTTCGTTTGGTAATAATTAATTCATTAACTATCTTTTTAACTTTTACAGGATGTGATATGTCTTCAAACTCTATCCCTGCAGACCTTGATGTATCAGTCTTATTATCTAGTCGAGCTGGATTGAAATTTTGACCGGCTGTTTGCAGGTAGAGAGTCCCAAAATCAATAATAGAAGCTAAAACTCCAGTTGAGACCACGCTCATATCTTGAATTCTGGAGAGTTCGGCTGTAGTAATGTCTTTATTAACCATTGAGTAGTAATCGATATCGATTACTCTTCTGTTAGTGATGATAAAAACTCTGAAATACCAAGTTAAAAATGTTTCAATTGTAAAGCCCATTAAGACTAAATACCAGGCGATAATAGTAGCAATTTTAAAGTTAAGTGGTTCAAAACTTAGTATTGGAGATGCCAACATTACTAGAGGGAAAAAGAAAAGAAAAATGATAATTAGAGTTTTTGAGAGATGTGTGACTGGGTGTCTTCTGAGTAACAAAACAATCTCTTCTTTTTTCATCTGTGAATCAAAGTGTACTCCATTTGGTTTTGGAGTAAACGAAGAGATAAAACTATTTCCAGATTTTTCTTGGCGGATTGTTTCTGAAAGTTCATCAGGAGTTAAATCATCAATATCGATGTCAACCTCATTTTTTTTGTTATGAACTTTGGCTTGAGCTTGATTCTCGTTATCTGTTTGATAAATTGGATTGGGATAATCAGGCATAATGCTATTATAGCACCTTAGAAAGTGATCGAGGACAATAGCATTTTTTTAGCTTTCGAGCACAGCTAAAAATGATTCTTGATTTAAACTTACCTTCCCAAACTGCTTCATTCTTTTTTTGCCTTTTGCCTGTTTTTTAAGAAGTTTTTGTCTTCTGGTTACATCGCCTCCATATAGTTTTGCAGTTACATCTTTGCGGAAAGCCTTGATTGTTTCTCTAGCTATGATTTTTCCTCCAATTGCCGCCTGAATGGGAATCTCAAACATTTGTCTTGGTACAACATCCTTGAGTTTAGAAACAAGCTTTCTGCCTCTTTCTTCAGCATCCTCCTTGAGAGCGATAAAACTCAGTGCTTCAATAATCTCTCTATTTACTAAAATATCAACCTTGACAGCGTCTACCTCTTGATAACCGGTTACCTCGTACTCAATCGAGGCAAAGCCCGAACTTAGTGATTTGAGTTGATCATGAAAGCCAAAAATTAGTTCGCTAAGAGGAATGGTGTAGTTAAGCTGGCTTCTATTTCCACTATTAATTGAATCAATTAATTTACCCCTTCGTCTTCTAACAAAATCAATAATCATTGGTAGCTGTTCAACTGGAGCAAAGATGGTGGTTTTGGTAATTGGTTCAAGGATTTTTTTTATATTGCTTGGATCAGGTAAATCTGCTGGTGATTCTATTGTGATCTCCTCGTTATTCTTTTTCACTATCTGATATTTCACCGATGGAGCGGTGGCGATTAGCTCTTGATCAAACTCTCTATCCAATCTTTCTCTAACAATTTCTGCATGGAAAATTCCCAAAAAGCCAACTCTCAAGCCGTTACCTAATGCTTGAGAATGAGTTGGGATTGAGACCAAAGCTGCATCATGCAAGCTAAGCTTCTCCATCGCGTCTTTTAGATCTTGAAACTGTCCGTTATCGACTGGATATAACTCCATGAAGACCATTGGAGTTGGTTCTTTATATCCTGGTAATGGAGGAGTATTTTTTCGAGTTTCTCTGTGGGTAATGGTGTCTCCAGTTCTAACTTGATTAATTGTCTTCAAGCCCGTGGCAACATATCCGACCTCACCAGCTCTAAGTTGTTCAACAGGTTTTTTTTCTGGAGAAAAGATGCCAATTTCAATAGGAGAAAAGGAAGTATCACTAAATAGTAAATGAAGTTGGTCATTTTTACCAAGGGTTCCAGAAAAAACTCGCGTGTAGGCCACCACACCTTGATGATCATCATATTTTGAAGTGATAATCAAGCCTTTTAAGTTTTTGGTAGCTAAGTTTTGTGGGGGAGGAATTTTAGCAATTACTTGATCTAAAATGTTTAAGACTCCTTCGCCAGTTTTTGCTGAACAGAAGCACACCTCTTCTTCATTAACCCCAAATAACTCAATCATTTCTAGTACTGTATTATCCAAATCAGCTTGTGGAGAGTCGATTTTATTGATTACTGGTATTATTTTTAGATTAAGTGCTTTGGCTTTTTCATAGTTGGCTAATGTTTGAGCCTGAACTCCTTGAGTAGCATCAACCAATAAGATGGCTCCTTCGCACGCTTGAAGCGATCGGCTTACCTCATATCCAAAATCAACATGTCCTGGTGTATCAATTAAATTTAAAATATATTTTTTATAAAATAGTCTAACAGGAGCAAGTTTTATAGTTACTCCTTTTTCTTGCTCGATAGGATTTGAGTCCATCATTCTTTCAATGAATTTTCTTGAGGAAACGGTGTCAGTTAATTGAAGAAACTGATCGGTAAGAGTTGTTTTACCATGATCAATGTGAGCAATTATGGCAAAATTCCTGACCTTGTCAGGGTTAAATTGATCTAGCATAAATTTGAGTTAACAACTACTTTTTATCAGCTACTGTTTTTGATTTAGTAGTTTTTTTCTTAGTAGTTGTTTTTGTTGAAGGAGCTTTTTTTGTAACAGGCTTCTTTACTTCTTTTTTCTCAGTTTTCTTCTCAATAACTAACTTTGACAAGCCACTTTTAACTCTTGCCGCCTTATTTTTGTGCATCAGATTTTTTTTGACTGATTTATCAATTGTTGAAAATGCGGCGCCGATTCTTTCTGCAGTTGGCTCTAACTTAGCCTTTTTAATCAAGGTTCTAGTTTTACTTTTTAAGGTTTGATTAACCTCTGTTTTTTTCTTGCTAGATCTAAGTGCTTTTTTTGCGTTTTTTAATATTGGCATAATTCGTTTAAGTAATTCTACTATTTAACTGAACGTTGGATTATACTAGGCAAGAACCATTAATTCAATAGAACTACAGATACTATGAGTTTTTCTCTTTTAAACAAAATACCAAAAATATTTTTTAAAAATGCCAAATGGTTAGAAAAAAAACAGAATACCATTCTTTCGGCTGCCGTGATTATTACTGTCGCTAACCTTACCTCTTCACTTTCAGGACTGGTTAGAGAAAGATTGCTGATCTCTTCTTATTTTAATACTGAAGCTGGTCAGATGGCTTATGAGGCGTTGCAGGTTGCTTTTCAGATTCCCGACATGTTGTTTCAACTAATCATTTTAGGTGCTTTATCCGCAGCGTTTATTCCAGTTTTTACCAAGTATAGAAAGAAGGATGAGCTCGAGGCTTATAAAATTACCTCAAGCGTAATGAATATTTTATTACTTTTCTTTGTATTGGTGTCGGCTGTGGTTTTCATTTACTCAAACCAGATTACCGCTTTTAGAACTGGTGGAGAGTTTTCTGTCGATCAGATCAAGATAGCAGCAAATTTAACCAGAATAATGCTACTGGCTCAACTGTTTTTTGCGGTTTCAAACTTTATGACTGGAATCTTGCAGTCTTATCAGCGTTTTATTGTGCCTGCAATTGCTCCCATTTTATATAACATTGGTATTGTTTTAGGAGTCTTTTTGTTTGGAGATGTTTTAGGTATTTATGCTGCTGGAGTTGGAGTTTTAATGGGAGCTTTTACTCACATGATGATACAGCTGCCCTTTGCTTCAAGACTTGGTTATCGATACCAGTTCACAATTATGCACAAGCACCCTGGAGTAAAAGAGATTTTCCAGATGATCCCTCCAAGGGTAATGACCGTAGGAGTAAGTGAAATACAAAATCTTGTATTGGGTTTTTTTGCTACAAGTATTGGCAATTTGAGTTTTGTGGTAATTAGGTTGGCACTTAAATTGATGGCTATACCAATTAGGCTTTTTGGTGTTCCAATCAGTCAAGCTTCTTTACCATTTTTATCTCAAGAAAGTGATGATAATAAACAAGAGCAGTTCAAAAAATTAGTGACCCAATCATTAAATCAAATCTCTTTTCTTTCAATGCCGGCAGCGGCTTTACTGCTTATCTTGAGAATTCCAATTGTTCGTTTGGTTTTTGGAGCTCAAAACTTTCCCTGGAGAACAACTGTTTTAACGAGTAAAGTTTTGGCGATCGTGGCTCTTTCTATCGGTTTTCAGGCAATGACTCAGCTATTAATGAGAGCCTTTTATGCTCTCAAAGATACCATGACACCACTATATATAATTGCTGTTTCGGCTATATTATATTTTTTAGTGGGTTGGCTTTCGGTTTTTATTTTTGATGTGGGAGTGACAGGAATAGCGTGGGCTATTTTGGTAGCAGCTATTTTTGAGGCTGTTGTTTTTATGTTGATGCTGGAAATGAGAATTAAAAATATCTTTAATAATAAAAACTTTTTCATTTCTCAAATAAAGATGATCCTATGCTCATTTTTAATGGCAGTGTTCTTGTATCTTCCATATAAAATATTTGACGAGTTGGTTTTTGATACGAGTAGAACGGTTGAGGTGATTGGTTTGACTGTGACAACTAGCACGATTGGAATTTTAGTGTATCTATACTTTTCACTGCTCTTTGAAGTTAAAGAGCTTGAGAATTTTTTAAGAATGATTTCAGCTTTTGGAAAATGGAGAAAACCTTTAGAAGAAAGCGATGAGGTGTTGATAGATCTGGGCTCAGATGGAGATGAAATCTAGTGCTGCATTTTGTTGTTATTATGATTCTGATTTAACCCTCAGAAATGAGCTTACTTCTTAACAAAATACAAATTCGCGAACTTATTGATAAATGTCTGGAAAACTACTAATGCATTTAGTATACTAGAAGTTGTTGTTGACGCTGCCCATGCCAAAGCAAAAAAAACAAAAGTATTATTTTAACCTTCTTCCTCAAGATCCATTTTTTAAAACTGGGTTGGGTCGTTTTCTAAACTGGTCTCTAAATGTTGGTAGATATATTGTCATCTTTACAGAACTGATAGTGATAGCCAGTTTTGGGTCTAGATTTGTGCTGGATAGAAAAGTTACAGACTTAAACGAGTCAATTTTTCAAAAAGAGATGATTGTTCAATCTCAGTCAGAGTTTGAGAAAGAGTTTAGGTTGGCTCAATCAAAAATTCAAAATGTTTCTCAACTTGGTCAACAAAGCAATTTAATTGAGGTTTTTGCACTTTTGCAGAAAGTAGTTCCAGATGGAGTTAAGTTACAGAAACTTAGCATTGGGCAGAACTCTCTTTCTGGGGAAGGGTTGGCGATGTCTAATGCAGCTCTTAACAACTTTATTAGCAATCTTCAGATATCTACTTATTTTTCAAATATTAATGTCAGCAGAATAGAGTCTCGAGATGAAAAAAGAGCTGGCTTCGAGATTCAATTTAGTAGTAGTTATACTCTAGAAAAGAAATAATAATGGCTACAATTGATCAAAAAGAAATATCAAAAGCTTTAGCAAAGTTTTATAGTAACCCAATTGCCGGTGTATCTTTAGAACTAATTTTCTCATTGTTTGCTATTATTTTTTTTGCAGTTTTAGCAATTCGTCCCACTCTGCAAACGATTTCTGGATTGATAACTGAAATTAATGAAAAAAAAGAACTTGACCAACAGTTGCAAAAAAAAATTGCTGCTCTATCTACTGCTCAGGATGAGTATCAAAGATTATCGTCTGAAATTCAGTTGTTAGATCAGGCCATACCCAGTAGACCTGAGTTGGTAAAGACCCTTAAAGTTATTGAGAAATTGGCTGCCGAGAACAACGTGGTTATCTCCTCAATAAGAATTCCAGAAATTCCTGATGAAATTAGCCACACAAAAGACAGCGCAACTCTCGAGAGAATTGATTTATATTTTTCAATAAAAGTAACAGGAGATTATCCTTCAATTAGAGACTTTATGAGTAATTTACATCAATATCGAAGGATGATCGTTGTGGAAGAGATTAGATTTACAGTAGATGATTTGGTGACCACTCAACAATTAAATGCAACTTTATCGGTAAGAACTCCATACTTTGGACAGTAAAATGAAAAATAAAAATACTAAAAAATTTGTTAAGCTCAGACAAGAAACAAAATTACTTTGGATTTTAATTTTGGCGATTGCATCTGTATTTTTTTGGATTGTGGTCAGTATTCTTTCCCCTAAAAAAGAACAGATTATCAGCCAGCAACTACGCGAACTTGCTAAACCCTTAACTCCTACTTTAGATCAAGGGGTTCTGAGCTCGATTCCAGCAAAGAGATACCTACTTGATGAAGAGCTTGAATCATTTTCTATTTTTGTATTAGTTGATGATGAGCAAAGCGATGTGCCTAAGTTGGTGGATGTTGTTAATCAACAAACCATCGAGATTATTGAACCTCTTCAACCAGAAGATCAAGCTGAGTTTAATGATAGTCCTTCTCAGCTTCAACAGCTCTCCGAAGGTGACGTGCTGAATGATGATCAAACGAATGAGGAATCTGTGGGTAATCAAGAGGTGCTTAATGAAGAAATGCTATGAAGGTTTTTATAAAAAGTATAACAAATGTATTCAAAAACTATCAATTTATATCGAGTTTCTTATTTTATTCGCCTTGTCAAACTAGTGGATCATAACGTAAACTGAAAGTACTATCTATTGCATATTGATTCTAATTTATGTTCGCAAAAAGTTCAGTAAAAAATTCGATGATGAAAAAACGAATTCCTACAATTGTAGGACTTTTAGTTTTATTGGGAGCGCTGATATCAGGTTTGCTATTTTTTGGTGATGGAACAGGCGTATTTGCTCCAAGAGCCACTGCAGAAACGATGCCGAAAAACATCAGAATTACTAATCTGACTGACAGTGGTTTCACAGTTACATTTCTTACAGAAAAAGCTACCTCTGGCTTTGTTAAATATGGAACTGATCCTGCAAAATTAAACTCACAAGTTAGTGACGATCGCGATCAATTATCAGGCACAGTTGAAGATTATAATCTTCATCATATTACCGTCAGAGGACTTGAGTCAGCCAGAGAGTACTTCTTTATTCTAGGTACAGACTCAAAGACTGAGTATGACAATGAAGGAGAACCTTTTTCAATCAAAATTCCGGCTAAAATTAGCTCTCAGATGCCACCAGCCATTACCGTTTATGGAAGTATTTCGCGAGAAGGAGGTACTCCTGCAGATGGTTCAATTGTTTATCTCTCTTCTGAACAAATGGGAGATTTATCAGCTTTGGTTAAGGGTTCCGGAAGCTGGGCAGTACCGCTATCTCAATCTTTAAATAAAGAAGGAACTGATTATGCAGGATTAGAAGAAGCTGACTTTCTAGAATTATTAGTTCAGGGAGAAAAGATCACTGATAAAATCAAGTATCAGACTACTGTAGCGGATGCTCAGCCAGTCGAAGAGTTAACATTTGGACAAGTATATGAACAAGCGTCTCAAGATGATTTAGAAACAGGAGTCGATGAAGTCGAGCCTGACACAGATCAAGCTTCTCAAGAAGCTCAACTAACCGAGCCTGAACAGGAAGATCAAGAAGAGGCAACGATTAGCGGAAGATTGCTGGAGCTGTTAGATGATGCTGACCCGTTGCCAACCGAAAGCACCGCAAGTTCAGAGTTGATTTTGGGAGAAGCCTCTGCTGAACCAAGGGTTACTAATCCAAGTCCAGAAATAATTGGTGCGGCTAAACCTAATGTGGAAGTAAAGATAAGTGTTCACTCAGAAACAAATTATGAAACCACATTAACCACAGATGATGATGGCTCATTTAAACTGAGTCTTGAGGAGCTGGGATTAGAGTTGGAACCAGGAGAGCATACAGTAACATATAGTTATCTTGATCCAGATTCTGGCGAAGAGGTGACGGTAACAGAAACATTTTTGGTTGAAGATCCAGATAAAGTATTGCTGGCTCAGGCAAGCAGTCCATCACCAACTGTTGTCGTTACCAGCAGTCCAACTCCTTCTCCAACATCTCAGCCCTATGGTTCGGGAAGTCCTTATCCAATGAATACTCCAAGTCCAACACCGACTATTCCTGTGGCCACCAAATCAACTACTGCAACCGAATCTACCTCAGCAACTCGTAAACAACCGGTTGGAACTGACAGCTCTTTGACAGAGGCAGGTTCAATCGGAGCTACGCTTTTGGTAGCCTTGGCAGGAGGATTTTTTATTCTAATGGGATCGTGGAGTTGGTGGTTGGCTACGGAACTTGAGGAAGAATAAAAAACAATATCTTGTAGCTAAGTTTTACAATTTTGAAATAGGACTCCACAGATCTCTCTGTTCTCCTTCATATCCTAGCGCCCAAATTGCTATACCAGCTAAATCTAACTGCCGAACATATTCGAGTTTGTAGCTGATTGATGTGATATCTTCGTAATAGATCATAAATATCTCCTCATCTTCTTCATATGACAGATATGGACACAAGGCCTCATCATCCCAACCAGTCTGCACATTGTTTTTTTCTTGATCATTAAGAAGTTTCTGTACATAGGTATAGGTTGCGGTGAAACCAGTATCTGGAAAAGCATTTGCCTGTGGAGAATGAGAATCGGTTTGCCATCCATAGCCATAAAATGGTATGCCAAGTAGCAACTTCTCTCTGGGAACATATCTTAGATACTCTCTTAAATGTTGATGAATATCGGTATCCCACTTTTCTTTTCCTCCAAATAGAGGAGCAACTGGCCCTGCTTGCGATGAACCCCGACGGTGAAAGTCATAGGCCATTACGACAATATAATCAACTGAATTAGCAATTCTTGGTACGTCCCAGAGTTGTTTGTTGTTTGAGGCGCTAGCGTACATATCAATTGAGAGGGTGACATGATCATATTTTTTATCTAAATGCTGATCTATTTTTTCAATTAGTGAGGCAAAATTATCTCTTAACTCTTGTGTGATTGTGCCTCCGTATTCAATGTCGATATTAATACCGCTAACAGGATTTGAGAGCAATATAGCATCAATTGAAGCTAATAAATTTTCATGAGCTTCGACATCATTTGCTATTTTTACAATTGTATCTGCTTCAAATTGGACCAAAGTTATCTCAAACTGGCTGTTGTCATCATAAACTTGATTTGCTAGTTCAAGCAATTGATCAGAATCTAGGCGTCTATATCCTGGATGAATGTTGCCATCTGCGTCTTTAGTAGCTATCGTTCCATCTTCATTAATATTTAGTCCAAAATAACTCAAGTGGGTTAATTCTGGCTGAATTTGAACAGAATCAATGTTCCAATAAGGTAAAAAACCATAAACTACTTTTGGCTGATCATTATTTAAAAATGTGGTAAAAATTGATTTCTTTGGAGAAGAAAATGTTAACCAGCTGTTTTGAGTTAATGGAGAGATCAATGGTATTTCCCACAAATGATATATGGTTAAAGCCACAACAAAAGCAAGCAAAAAAAATACGCTGACTATTATTTTAACCTTCTTTCTTTTGGAACTTTGAGGTTTATCTTTAAACAATCGGTTTTTAATAAAAAGCCATGCTTGAACAATGATGCCATTGTGGTGTTTTTTATAAATTGGCATAAGAGCCAGCACTTAGTTAATTTGAAACAATTTTTCCGTCTCTAACGAGCACAACTTTTCGTGGTTGGTTTTCTTTATTGTCTTGGGTTTGTACCACTTGGCAGTCATGACAGTAGTAGCTTGTTACTGGGTCTTGAAGCATTACTCTTTCTTGTATTTCAAGTCCATGAACCTCAACTCCATATGGTGGTGGTTGGCCTGTGGTGGGATCAATCCACACATTTTCTCTAATAAACTTTGAGCTTGAAGGCTTGCTCTTAGTCCAGTAATAATCCTCACCCCTTACTTCACAAGGCTCGCCGTTCATTTCTGGAGGAACTCCAGAAGCACATACTTTACCTATGGCTACGTCTGCTGGTTTATCTTGCCAGATTGTTTCCTTACCCTCTAATACGTGAGTCATGACTTGATTGAACATTGGGGCTGCACCCATTATTCCCGATACCATTCTTCCCATTGAGCTTCCATCATTGTTACCCACCCAAGTTGCGACTAGATATTCTGGAGTATAGCCAATGGTCCAGTTATCCTTCATGTCGTTAGTGGTACCGGTTTTTGCGCTGACGATATGATTGGGTATAACAAGCTGGGATCTTGTGCCAAACACCATCGTTCTAGCTTGGTTGTCTTGTAAAATATGACTAACTAGATAAGCCGGAGCACGATCCATCACTCGCTGTATATCGCCAACCTTTGAGTACACCTCATAGTTGTTGAGATAATCGAGATCAGCGACTCTTTTTTCGATATCAATCTCTTCAATAACTTCTCCACGATAATTTTCAATTTTTATAATGGGGGTGAGAGGAACATTAACTCCTTGATTTGCTAACACGCCAAAAGCTTGGGCCATATCAATCATCTTCACCTCCCCGCCACCCAAGGTTAATGAAAGACCATAATTAACAGGATCAAGCCAAGTTGAGATACCCATCTTTTTAGCTTGGTTCATCAGGGCTTGAGTTCCGATGGTTGCTTGCGCCTTTACCGCTGGAATGTTTAGAGAGTTGCCCAAGGACTGTCTAACGGTAACGGTTCCTCTAAAACTTCCGTCATAATTGCGCGGGCAGTAAGCTTTTTGTCCAGGTTCTTGAAAACAAGTGGGCTCGTCGATTAATAATGTTGCAGGATTTAAAGTTTTTTCTTGAAAAGTAGTGGCATAGGTGATTGGCTTAATGGAGCTACCTGGTTGTCGATGAGAGATGGTAACATTCACTTGTCCATCTTCTTCAACATTAAAATAATCTTTTGAGCCAACCATGGCTAATATCTCGCCGGTGTTGGGCTTAACAATCACTGCAGCTCCATTTCCGATTTTATAGTTTTTTATCTTTTCTACCTCTTGAGTGATAATCTCCTGTGCCTTTTTTTGTAGCTCAAGATCAAGGGTAGTGTAAACTCGAAGACCTCCTCGTTCTACTTTTTCAACTCCATACTTTTCATAAAGCAGATCTCGAACAAAGAAAACAAAATGCGGTGCCTTAATCTCTGTGTGAGAGAGGGCATAGTTTAGTGGTTCAGAAAGAGCCTCCTCGGCTTGGAGTGAGGTAATGTAACCCTCCTCAACCATTCTTCGCAACACGTCAGCCTGCCTAGCTTTAGCTTGTTCTGGGTTCGAGCCAAACGGAGAGTATCGGGTTGGTGCTTGTGGAAGTCCTGCTAGCAACGATGATTCTGCTAAAGTAAGCTCGCTAGCGGACTTATTAAAATATGCTTGACTTGCAGCCTCTATTCCAACAGATGTTCCTCCGTAGGAAATATAATTTAGATACATTTCAAGAATTTCATCTTTAGTGTAGACAAACTCAGTCATGACAGCGAGAATGGCCTCTTTTATTTTTCTCGTCAGGGTTTTTTCTGGAGTCAGTAGTGCATTTTTAACCAGTTGCTGAGTAATTGTTGAGCCTCCTTGCTGCTGATCTTGATTAAGATTACGAATAAATGCACGACCAATTCCTTCTAAATCAACGCCATAGTGACGATAAAACCTTTTATCCTCAATGGAGATTGTTGCTTGGATCAAATGATCTGGAAGATCAGAAAGAGAAATTGGAATTCGATTGGTGTCGCCGTAAATCTCATATAAAAGCTCATTATTTCTATCAAAAATTTGGGTACTAACATCGTATCTTTCATTGACAACAATCATCTTCGGGCTAGGAAGCTGCTGAGATAAGTAGATTAAACCCGCTGCAAACAATGAAAGAGTTACTAAAATCAGAGTGCGGAAGATCGGATTAATAAGTGGAAATAAAATAATTATAAAAAATCGAACAATCTTTGGGTGTTTAGCGTGCCAACTTCCTTCTACAGCGTAAATCTGTTTTTTTGGTTTTCTCTTGAATTTAGTAAACAGTTTTTTTGGCCAGGCAAGAAATGAAAAAACTTTTCTAGTTTTTGACAAGATTTTTGTGATTCTAGCTTTTTTATTTTTATTGGATTTTTCTGGAAATGTTTGTTTACCAATAAAAACATCTTTAATTTTTTTCATTAGAGTAGGTTATACCTGTATCAGATTGTGTAGTTAGTTTTCACTAAGTAATATTGAGAAATAATAACTCAACACGCTTTAAATAAAATAATCTCTCCATTATAATGTATTTTTTATAAATCGACTCTAATTATTTTTTTTATATGTTCTCTTCAGAAAATTGGTATAGTTATCTAACAGATTGGCAAAGACAACTTGTTGATACGACTTCTAAATTAATTAAGCAACAAGAAAACAATAATGACTATTTTGTTGATTACTCTTTTATTGTTTTTCCGATGGCAAAAGCATATGAGGGCTTTCTTAAGAAATTCTTTTTGGATTTGAGACTTATTTCTGTTGAAACTTATGAAGGCAGGCGTTTTAGAATTGGTCGAGCCCTAAATCCAGACGTTTCATATAATCAGAGAGATAAATATTGGATATATGATGATGTATCTCGATACTGCAATGGAAATGTTGCTCGTCAGCTGTGGGATGCGTGGTTACACTGCAGAAATCGAGTCTTTCACTTTTTTCCTAAAGATCAGGGACTTTTGTCTTTGGCTGATGCAAAAAGTAAAGTTGAGGAATTAAATTTGGCTATGAGAGAGGCTGTTGCCTGTTTACAATGAGATCAATTATCAACCAACTAAAAAAATATGGAAAAAAACAGCTATAAGTACAAAAATATTACCATTTCAGGTTTACCTGGATCAGGATCAACAACTTTATTATCATTATTAAAAAACTCTTTAAAATTTGATGGCTGGACAGGTTTTAGTGGTGGCGAGTTTATGAGAAAGTATGCTGTTGAGAAGGGTTTATATGATGACTCAAAAAAAATTCATCACGATGCTGTGGCTTATGGAGATGACTTTGATCGACAAATAGATATGGGAATTAGAGAAAAGTTGGCTGAACAAGAAAGGTGGATTATTGAATCTTGGCTTTCAGGATTCTTGGCACAAGGAGTAAATGGAGTGTGTAAAGTGCTAGTTGTTTGCAGCGATGATTCAGTTAGGGTTGATCGGATTGTTAATCGAGATGAAGTTAATGTTGAAGAAGCAAAATTGCATATTCATAATCGATACAAAACAAATTTAAACAAATGGACCAGACTATACTCTCAAGAGTGGAAAGATTGGGTCGTTGAATCAGGAAAAATCAACGCAGATGAACCAATTGATTTTTGGAGGCCAGAACTTTATGATGTAGTCATAGATACTTACTCTCATAATCAACAACAAGCTTTAGAGATTGTCATCAATGCTATCCAAGAAAAAAAACAGTAATATTGTCCAAGAAAAAATAGGTGCTCAATCAAAAAGCCTGTTTGCAGCTTTAGTGTCTCTTACGCTATCCTTTTGGATTTTGTATCGATATCTATTTAACTTTTCAGTTTTATTCGATGAAACATTTGGTAAGGCAGTGTTTTTTGGTTTACCTGTTTTGATTTTTGTCAATTCTTCTAGAAATAAAAACATAGTCAAAGCTTTTGATTATCAACAACTGTTCAGGGGTCTGCTGAGAGGCTTAGCTTATGGTGGAATAATTGGTTTTGTTGGTTTGACATTTATCTCGATTAAAAATCAGAGTACTCTTATCTCTGCTCCAGTTTTTATGGCAGATAATTTTTGGTTCGAGCTATTATTAGCATCTTTGACAGCTTTTTGGGAAAGTTTATTTTTCTTTGGATTTATTCAGTCGGTTTTATCTGGATTCTGGCATAAGAATAAAAGGGGGAAAATCATATTTTTCTCAAGTTTAATCTTTCTAGTATTTCATTTACCAAACATTATTCTTAGATTTTCTGGATTGGATGCAACATTTATGATTTTCTTGTTGTATTTATTTGGTTTTGGCCAGGCTATGTTGTTTGAACGAGAAAAAAATATCTATCCTTTGATTATTACGCATACGGTTTGGGGGATGATTCTTTTAATTCACTTTTAGGTCGTTTTGGATTATCATGCAACAGTTGGGCATTTGCTGGATATTTTATGAAATTAACACTTACAACAAAAAAAATTAGAATACTCTTTAGCTGTTTTGCTTTGTTATTTGGAGGTTTAGTGCTTTCAATCTCTTTAATTTCCACTAGCCAGGCACAATCTTATGAAGGTGTATTGGCTACCTCAAAAAAACTATATTTTAACGATAAAATCTTGCCCGATCATCTTTTATATCCAGCGGTAGCTGCTGCCGATAGAGTTTTGCTCACAGTTTCTCCAAAACCAAAAAAAATTGAACTTCAACTTTCTTATGGACAAATACGTCTTGATTATGCTCAGGGTCTTTTAGAAAAAGGAGATAAAAAACAAGCTTTGGTAGCTTTAACAAAATCACAGAAGTATTTTCATCAAGCTATTTCTGATTTACTTGAATTGGAGTCTAGCCATAGTAAGATTGATCATCAATCAGCAAAAGAAATTCTTGCAGCTAGTATTATTCGATCAGAATCATTAATTAAGCAGTTGGATACATCTGAAAAAGATTTCGCTATTCGATTAAATTTAGAAAATAAACTGATTTCTGACATCTTTTGCCTCTTTTTGTTATAGTTGACACTCTCCCCAAAGTGTGAGATTCTTATTATCCTCACCAAAACCGAACCACAAGCAGTTGTGTGTAGAACAATTTTTGTATACAACAACTTGTGATTTATCTATGTAGCTGTAAATGTATCTTAACAATGGCTACTTAGGGTAATAACAATTAGTATCTTTGCTCACTTATCTAATAATATGATTTGTCCTTACTGTTTTAGCAATAATACAGTGGTAATTGACTCGAGAGAATCCGAGAATGGTGAGGTAGTGCGCAGAAGAAGAAGATGTGAAGACTGTTTAAGAAGATTCACTACTTATGAAAGAGTTGAGGGGTTAGATCTAAAGGTAGTAAAAAAAGATGGTGCCAGAGAAAATTTTGATCGAGAAAAGATCAAAAGAGGTCTAATTAAGGCCACCTGGAAAAGACCGGTAACTCTTGAGCAGATCGATGAGTTAATTATTGAGGTAGAAAAAAAACTAAGAATGGGTGATACCAAGGAAATTAAAAGTTGGCAGATAGGAAATTTAGTAATTAACCGACTAAAAAAACTTGATAAACTTGGTTACTTACTGTTTGCTACCGTTTATAGAGACTTTGAAGATCTCGAGGATTTTAAGCAAGAGCTGGTAAAAATAGAAGAAGAAATTGAGTAATTATTGATCATTATAGAAATTTATTAAATAACAGACTCCTTTTTAGAAAGTTGATTATGGCCAATAAAGAAAAAACACCTACTTCCAGAAAAAAAACAAGCTCAAAAACAAAAAACACTTTACCCAAGGTTCAAATGAAATTTTCTAACCGCCAGCTTTCTAAGGGTTTGGGCAGGGCTGTTGCCAAAAGAACCTATCTTCGTACCGATGAAAATGGTAATCTTGAAAAATGGTCTGAAGTAGCGAATCGAGTAGCTTTGGGAAACAGTTTGTTGGTGCCAGAAAAAGATGCCGAACATCGAAAAGAAGAATATGAAATACTACGCAGACACATAGCTAACGCTTCACTATTAATGAGTGGTCGCCATCTTCAGCATGGAGATGAAACCCAGCCAGAACGAAATATGGAGGTTTTTACAAACTGCTCTACTGCCTCAACCTCTTACTTACTTTTTTACCTATTGTTGAATGGGTCGGGAGTTGGTCGTTCATATGATGATGATCTCATGGTTGTTGATTGGGATAATATGCCTTCTTTGCGAATTGTGCTGTCTGATGAACATCCAGACTTTGAGTGGGGTGATGATGAAAGTGTTAAAGAAGCAAAGAAAAAATATCAAAACGCGCACTGGTTTGAGTTACCTGATACTAGAGAAGGTTGGGCGCAGGCAGTTGAAAAGTTAGAAACAATGGCTTATGAACGTCGATATAGAGATGATATGTTGGTCTTGGACTTTTCAAAGATAAGGGCCAAAGGCTCATACATAAGAGGCATGCAGAATCGACCTGCTTCTGGTCCCAAGCCATTAATGAAAGCATTTTTAAAATTAGCTACCATCAAAAATGCAGGTATGAAGCCCTGGATGCAGACAATATTTGTTGATCACTATTTGTCAGAGTGTGTTTTGGTCGGAGGAGCTAGAAGGGCGGCAAGAATAGCGGTAAAAACATGGACAGATCCAGATATTCTGGATTTTGTATCAATAAAAAAAGGTGGATATCTTTGGTCAGCTAATAATAGTGTGGCGGTCGATGAAAAGTTTTGGAAGCAAAAAACACAACATTCAAGACAAGTATTAGACGCAATTCTTAAAGCGCAGTATTATGACAGAACTGGTGAGCCAGGCTTTGTTAATCAACACAAACTTGTGCAGAATGATAAGGGATATGACAGTTATACCGATGGTAAGTTTTCCAGTAGTAATAAGTATCAACCTTTAGATGGCACTACAAAAATGTTGGCTGATGTTGCTAAACGAGCCAACACCAAATATTACTCGCAAATTCCCAATCCTTGTGGTGAGATCTCGCTGAACTTATTGGGTGGTTATTGCGTTATTGCTGACGTAGTGGCGTATCATGCTCCAACAATAGATGATGCCGAAGAAGCTTTCAGGGCTGCAGTTCGCGCATTAATGAGAGTTAATCAAATGGACTGTCTTTACACTAAAGAAGTAAAAAGAACCAATCGCATCGGTGTTGGGATGACCGGCATCCATGAGTTTGCTTGGAACCAGTTTGGTTACTCATTTAAAGATCTAGTGAATGAAGAAAAAACTCAGGATTTTTGGCAGACCATTGCTCGTTTCAAAAGGGCTGTTTTGGATGAATCAAAAAAATATGCTAAAAAAATTGGGGCAAATGTTCCTCACACCAACACAACTATTAAGCCTTCTGGAACAGTCTCAAAACTGTTTGCTTTATCCGAGGGAGCTCATTTACCAGCGATGAGAGAGTATATGCGCTGGGTACAGTTTAAGGAGGGCGATAAGGTAGTTGAGGAGTATAAAAAACACAAGTTTCCAATAAAGGAGCTAAAGAGTTATCAGGGTACTGTGGCGGTTGGTTTTCCAACTCAACCAGAAATATGCCGAATTGGCATGGGTGACAAGTTGGTTACAGCCAGCGAGGCGTCAATGGAAGATCAGTTTACATGGTTAATGTTACTCGAAAAATACTGGATCGTTGGCATTGACGAAAAAGGGAAGCCGTTGCCAGATACAGGTAATCAGGTTTCATATACTCTCAAATATGATCCCCAAAATATTACCTTTGATGAATATAAAGAGGTGGTGATGAAGTACCAACCATTAATAAAAACTTGTAGCCTGATGCCAAAAATTGATGAAACTGCTTATGAATATCAACCAGAAGAATCGGTTACCAGCAACGATTTTATGAAGGTTATCAGAGAAATAAATGAGGCCAGTGATGGCGATGAAGATCTTTTGGAAGATATTAATCTTGAACATCTCAAATGTGAGAGTGGAGCCTGTCCTCTTTAAAGAGTCAATATATCGATTAGCGAGTTTTTTTAGATAAAGCATCCTACTGAAAACTAGGATGCTTTTTGATACATATTGAGATGTTTAGTTATGACGTGTTAAAATCCAACAACTGTGGTGAAAAAAAAGAGAAAAAATACTAGCTATAAGACAAAAAATAAAAAAAGGAAAAATACTAATAATAGTTTGCTTCCAAAACAATTTAGGAAACTGAGAAAAATCTCCAAAGCTTTTAAGCGAAAAATAAAAAAACTAAAAAGAAGTTTGAGTCAATCCAAAAACAGAGTTGTTCGTAAAAAAAGAAAAATCTTTAGAAAAATCAAGCTATTTAAAAGTACTGTTTTCATTAAGAAAAGAAAACTCTCTCGACGATTAAAAAAGAGTGTTAAAAAAATAACTGGCTATATCCCCTTTATAATTCGAAAGAAAAAAACAAAGTTAAAAAGATCATCTCACAAGAAAAACAAAGTCGAAAATAAAAGGTTTGTTTTTTTGAAAAATATTTTTTCCAAAAAATTTCTTTCTTTGTACTTTTCAGTATTTTTCACCTTACTAATTCTGGGAAGCTCATGGTGGGTTTACCTGAATATTTTTAAGGATTTGCCAAGTCCAACCGAGTTAACCGAAAAACAACAGATTATAACTACCAGAATTTTAGATCGAAATGGGCATCTGCTTTATAGAATTTATGAGGATGAAAACAGAACCATTGTTCCACTGTCTCAAATCTCTCAGCACATGATTAATGCAACCATCGCGATTGAAGATCAAAACTTTTACAATCACCAAGGTTTTTCTCCTAAGGGGATTGCTCGAGCTGTTTGGACAAACATTAGTAAAAAAAGGGTTGAAGGTGGTTCAACCATTACTCAACAGCTGGTAAAAAATAGATTGGTTGGTTCGGAAAGAACTTTGCAAAGAAAAATTAGAGAGCTAATTCTTTCTATTTTAGTAGAGGGAACATATTCTAAAGAGGAGATTTTGCAAATGTATCTTAATCAGGTGCCATATGGCGGTTCTACCTATGGAGTTGAAGAGGCTGCTTGGCGTTATTTCAACAAACCAGCGCGAGAACTGACTTTAGCTGAGAGTTCACTTTTGGCTGGACTTCCAGCCGCACCCTCGGCTTATACTCCATTTGGGCCAAATCCTGAGTTAAGTCATCGCCGACAAGAAGAGGTTTTACGCAGAATGGTTGAGGATGGTTATATCTCTATTGAAGAAGCTTATCATGCTAAACAAGAGAAATTAAGTTTTAGACAAGATGTTGTCGATATCAAGGCTCCGCACTTTGTGATGTATGTGAGAAAATTATTAGCTGAAAAATTTGGAGAGGAAACGCTCAATAAGGGGGGGTTAGAGGTCAGAACAACTCTTGATTTAAATCTTCAGCAGAAAACACAAGAAATTGTCACTCAGCAAGTTGACAAGGTTAGTCATTTAAATATTAACAACGGTGCGACATTGGTCACTAATCCTCAAACTGGAGAAATTCTTGCGATGGTTGGCAGTCGTAATTATTTTGATTTTGAGAATGATGGCCAAGTAAATGTGACAGTCAGACCCAGACAACCTGGTTCATCGATTAAACCATTAGTTTACGCTCTAGCTTTTGAATCTGGAAAAAATCCTTGGGATTATGTTGATGATTCGCCAATAACTTACCAAATACCAGGAAGTCGACCTTACTCTCCTCAGAACTACGATGGAACGTTTCGGGGTAGGGTTACTCTGAGACAAGCGTTGGCTAACTCGTTAAATGTTCCTGCTGTTAAAACTTTAGCAGGTGTTGGTGTGCAAAACATGGTAGAAAAAGGTCAAGAGATGGGTATTTCCACTTGGTCTGATAGCTCGCGATTTGGTTTATCATTGGCTTTGGGAGCTGGAGAAGTGTTGATGACAGATCTTTCAACTTTGTATGGAACTTTTGCCACAGGAGGCTACACAGTCGCTTTAGATCCATTTATTGAAATACGAGATAATAAGGGAGAGATTCTCTACCGAAACTCCTGTTTCACTGATCCAAAGAGTTGCCAACAGCTACAAACAGTTGAGCCATTGGTTGCATACCAAATTACAGATATTCTTTCTGATAATATTGCTAGATCATCAACTTTTGGACAGTTTTCTTTACTTAACATTCCTCAACAACAAGTGGCAGTGAAAACAGGTACAACCAACTCGCTGAGAGATAACTGGACGATCGGATTTACAAATGAGCGATTAGTTGCAAGTTGGGTTGGCAATAACGATAATTCTCCGATGAGCTATGTAGCAAGTGGTATGACGGGAGCCTCTCCAATCTGGAATGAAATAATGAGATTATTGCTTGATGATAATAATCCACATCAGTTTGAGCTTCCTGATGGATTGGTGAAAATAAAGATCTGTGCCACCACTAGAACTTTACCTTGTAAAGAGTGTCCCCTGATAGTTGAAGAAGTGTTTGTGGATGGACAGCAACCGACTAAGTCATGCAACTGGCAAAGTTTTCCTCGTAAAAATCCTGAATTGCCTCCAGGAGAAAGAGACAATATTTTGTAAATTTGGCTAACTGACTCGGTCTTTAAACATTAACTCAACTTTGGAAACTACTAGTGCAACCACCTGCTCAATCGAAAGATCGCTGGTATCAATTACCAAAGCTTCTGGAACAATCTGCAGAGGATCAACGCTTCTGGTTTGATCTCGATAATCTCTCTCTAACAAATCTTTATATACTTCTTCAAAGCTAATACTAACTCCTTTGGTTAATATGTCGTGGTGTCTGCGTTTTGCTCTAACAACATCATTGGCTGTCAGATAAATTTTTAAATTAGCATCTGGTAAAACTCGATAGGTGATGTCTCTTCCTTCCATCACAACATTTTGACTTTCTGCTATTATTTGTTGCTTTTTAACCAAGACACTTCTTATTTTGGGATGAACAGCAACTTTTGAAGCACCTTGACTGATTTCTTCTGTGCGAATATTCCAAGAAACATCTTCTCCATCTAAGATTACAGTAGTGAGACGTCCATCTCTTTCATCACCAGTAGGATTTCTCATTTGAATTGTTGCATTTTGAACAATGGGATACAGACCATCCTGATTATTAAGATCAATTTGATTTCTGATGCCAATTAAAGCAGCTACTCGATACATCGCTCCAGTATCGACGTACAAAAATCCTAATTTGTCTGCCACTAGTCTAGAGATGGTTCCCTTGCCGGCTGCAACAGGCCCATCTATAGCTATCTGAAAATTATTTACAGATTGTTTCATTGTCGATTGTTATATTTAACAAAAAAATAGATGAACTTATTTCTTTTTTGAAGCTTTCTTCTTCTTGGATTTTGATTTTGAGGCTGTTTTAACAGCACTTTTTTTCTTGGTTGTTTTTTTTGGTGTTTCGCAGAGCCACTCATCTCTATCGGCAGTAATTAGACCGCCAAGGCCAACAACAATTAATATAATTGGCCACAGATTCCAGAGGTTGTGGGGCAGTAATCCTAAATTTGAGCTTAGAAGAATGAAACCCATAACTGCTAATGAGGCTGGCCAGAATACTTTTTTGGGCATAGTTTGATAATAATTATTACTGTTTGCTTAGTATCTATTAAAGCCTAGTCAAGCAAATTTATCAAGATGGTTCTGTATTATTTTTCTTTATCCAAATTGACGCATATGGATCTCTGTAGATGTTATTCCAATGAGGTTGATCTTCAATAAAGTGAAGAAACTCTTGGGCCCAGGGGGTGATGTCTTGAATGCCAAAAATAACTGTTTTAATTTGGTTTTTTTCTACAACCTCATTCCATTTTTTGGAATCCTGTTGCATTTTTATATAGGTATTTTGTAAAAAATCTTTACTGTAGGCCTCCGGTCTATTGTCTACAAAAACCTTTTGAGATGGGTAAAGATGGTAGATTAAATAACTACCAATATCATAGTTATTAAAAATTGGTCCTGAGATGTTGTTATTTTTGATGAATTTAGCTGCCTCTTGTTCTTCGGGAATTATTCCTATCTTACGATTAATAATTGTAGCTCGCTGTGGATTGAGTCCCGAAAGAAAAATGATGCTGACCAGAAAATAAAGTTGAGAAAAAAGTAGAACAATTGACTTGTTTGAGAATGATAAAGCATGTTTTTTTTGGACGGCTTTTAAAAATAATAAAGAGCCTTTAGCCGTTATTGGAAATGTAAACAACGCGAATATGGGTATGTTTCTTAGTGCTAAATAACCCATAATCGAGCCAACAACAAATAAGATTCGTTCAAACCAAGATAGGCGAGAAAAACTCCAAAAAAAAATTGGTACAGCAAATGACATAAAGAAAAGATATTGAAAAAAAGTCGGATGAGCAATCACTTTCCATAAAAACAACAGAGTTTGATTTTCAACAATACTGTATCCGTAATCTACAAAGATATTAAAAGGCTCAAGAACTCCTTGTATTAAATTTGGATTGATTATAGAGATTAATGGAAGAAGAGTTGTGAGGAGTAAAAGCTTTTTGTTTGTTGTTGAGTTGAGTTTTGGACTATGTAAAATGTAAGATGAAAACCAAAGTAAACCGATCAAAAAAATTCCAAAAATAAATGTGATGTGGGTATTTGTCCACAATAGTTGTTGCAGCAGCAGAAAAATCATTTGTAGGCGTGAAATCTTCTTTGTTGCAATAATATTTGAAATTTGGAGTAATGAATTTGCTACAAATAAGAGACCAACTGTTTCTGGTCTAATTTCAGGTCTTGTTGCAAAAAACATAACGGCAAGTATTCCCAGCAAAGAGGCTATTGCAGGATTACCATTTTTTTCAATCAATTTAAGCAAAATCAGCAGTGTCATTATTAAAACAAAAATATTAAAGATGTGGATTCCAGCAAATCCGACTATTTGCTCAAGAATAAAAACAAGTATCCCAAATAACCAGTGATGATTAGTAAATTTCTGAGTCTCCATACTATATGAGTAATGGTTTTGGAAAAGCACATTTGTATTTCCTGAAAATATCTCTCGCCCGTTGGCAATGTGTCTGCCAAGATCGACAGCCGTCATTCTAATGGGAGTAGCTAAAAAAAAGATCAGTAACAAGCATAGTAAACTATAAAAAATATAGTGCCAGTTTCTTTTTATCAAACTCATAGAAGTGTTGCGCCGTATAATTAAATCTTTAAATTAGAGCTTTTGAATTCTCTTGACATCTGTCTTTTTAGGTCTTTTTTCTTTATTTCTGATCGTTTTTCAAATTCCTTTTTTCCTTTTCCAGCACCGATTTTTATCTTAATCATATTTCTGAAAAGAAAGAACTCTAGTGGTACAACAGTTTGTTTTTTTGATTGAGTAGCATCAATCAGTTGATAAATCTCTTTTTTACTTAATAAAAGCTTTCTTGTTCTTTTTGGATCATAGTTTTCCAGATTGGAGTAACGATAGGGATTAATGTTGGCGTTGATTAGCCAAGCTTCTTGATTAAGAATTTTTATGTAGCTACCTTCTAGACTTGCGTGTTTAAGACGTAAACTCTTTACTTCATGGCCTAACAAAACCATGCCGGCTTCCCAGGTTTGTTTAATATCGT